>CALLRY010000037.1:0-1282 GCA_938014285.1 uncultured Collinsella sp.
GTCAGATGTCCTCCACTTGAACTCGGGATACACACTTTGGCTTTTGAAAGATCCATCTAGCACGCACCCTTTCCCGTGATCACTTCGATGATGGTGAGAGCGATAATTCTCAAATCGGTGAGGAGCCCACGTCGCGCAATGTATTCCAGGTCGCGACGAACCATCCCGTCGAATCCGGTCGAGTTGCGCTCCGTAACCTGCCACCAGCCGGTAATTCCCGGCTTCACGGCCAGGCGCTGCAGGTCGTATTCCGTGTACTCGGCCACCTCATTCGGCAGCGGCGGACGCGGGCCCACCACGGACATCTGACCCAGAAAGACGTTCAGGAACTGCGGGAACTCGTCGATCGAGTGCTTGCGGATGAACTTGCCGATTTTCGTTACGCGGGGGTCCTCCCTCATCTTGAACATGGCACCGGCGATCTCGTTCTGCTCCTTGAGCTCGGCCAGGCGCTCGTCGGCATCCCTGTACATGGAGCGGAACTTCCACATGCGGAAGGTGGTCAGGCTGCCGTCGGGGCGGGTCTGACCAACGCGGATCTGGCTGTAAAACGGGTTGCCCTCGCTCTCCAGGCGGATGGCGGCGGCCAACACCAGACCGGGGATCGCGATGAGGACGAGTACAACACCGCTGAAAACGATATCAAACGTGCGCTTTATGGCCCGGTAGGCCAGGCGCGAGTTGTCCCAGTCCATGATGGATTGCATGGCCCTGTAGCTGGCGGCGCCCTCACGCCGGTCCATGGCCTGAGAAATGAGCGCTGCCCCCGCAGGCGCATCCGTTGCAAATTGAGTTTTATCCGACACGTTTTCTTCCAAGACTTCGTCCCAGGGTCGGGGATCCTCCCTGTTCTGTGTAGCGGTCGCCAACAGCTAGGCGATCGCCTTTTTAAGGTTTCGCATTACGCGCTGCTCGGCCGAAAGCACTGCAAGGCCAACGCGCGTAGTTACGCGTCGGCCGCATAGGTCGAGCTCCAGATAAGCAGTGCTCTTGCGTCTGTTAATGGTTTTGATAAGGCCTTCGTGGCCCAACAGCGGACCAGCCGTAACTACGACCTGGTCGCCGTCTTTTAGGGCCTCGCTCATGGGTACTACGCGGTCTCCCCTATGCGTAAATCCGCCAATAAGCTGGACCTCTTCTTTTGCCAGCGGCACAAACTGACCGTCCTGGGCAAGCACCCGGGCAAAGTCGTCCATGCGCAGCAGATACTGTTGCACGGTGCGGGGATCTGCCGTATCGCAAATAAGATATCCGGGAAAAAGCGGCTTGGTCGTATTGACCC
>CALLRY010000038.1:0-1202 GCA_938014285.1 uncultured Collinsella sp.
CAAACACGATCGAGACGTTGCAGTTCAACTGCACCACCTGCCCATCCGAGTGCCTCCTGACCGTGGAGGTAGAGCGCAGCGCAGACGCCGCCGTAGTAGAGGTGCGCTCCGTGACCGGCAACAGCTGCTCGCGCGGCGATACGTTCGCGCATCAGGAGCTCACCTGTCCCATGCGCGTGCTCACCACCACCGTTGCCGTATCCGGCGGCGACGAGGCGCTGCTGCCCGTGCGCACGGCCGAAGCCATCCCCCTGGCACTCCACGCCCAGGCGATGGACCTCATCCGCGGCCTGGTCGTTGAAGCCCCCATCCGCATGGGCGACGTCGTTCTAGAAGACCTCCTCAACACCGGCATCAACCTTATCGCCAGCATGGACATCGACCCAGCCTAAGCAGCTCATTTAGAACGGAGCTCTTTTAGCTACCCCGTCATCCGCCCCGCCCCTCCTCAATTGCGGTGAAATAGTTCCTGATTTCCGCCAAAACCCCGGCATCCAGGAACTATTCCACCGCAACTATCCTTGGAATCGATATTTAGCCTGTGCCTGCTTTAGTGCCATTTCAAAACTATGCCGGATTACGGGGATGATTCGGAGACCCCCATCCATACCGGCAATTTTCGATTTTTGATAAGCCGTCTACCTGCGATTTTAATTTTGCGATTTTTCCCATGGTCATGTAATACAGGTCCAGCCCCGTAATCCGCCATAGTTTTGAAACCAGCCCATTTGGGGCGGGCCTCTTATGACTACTTTTGCCCGAACGTTTGCTCAAATGATTTTTCTGGGACGGGGATTAAATAATCATTCGGCACCAAATGATTATTTAATCCCCGTCCCAGAAAAATCATTCCGCATGTTTGACGCAGCTAAAATAGTCCCGTCCCAAATTGACTACTCTGGCATTGGGGATACCATGGTGGCACCCTAGCGAAAGGATGTTTCATGGCACATGTCGATGACCAGCGTGTGGCGCGCGTGCTCGATGCCCTCGAGGCTCAGCACCCCGGCGCGCAGCTGCTCGTAAACGACCCGTGGTCGATTTACTACCTGACCGGCTTTTATGCCGATATGTTCGAGCGTTTTTGCGGTGTACTGCTCGCACGCGATTGCGAGCCCGTGATCTTGGTCAACGCCCTGCATCAGCTGCCCGAGTATGACAATGCCCGCGTCGCCTATCACACCGACACCGACGTCGTGGCC
>CALLRY010000039.1:0-3158 GCA_938014285.1 uncultured Collinsella sp.
CGACACGCATAAAAAGCCTCCCATTTCTCATGTCCAAGAAATGGGAGGCAGTTCAGTGCGCAGCAGGGGTTCTTTCATGTCCGAGGACGTCCGCGAAGGTTAGCCCTCAGATCCTGCGGTGGGAGACTTAGGCCTCGTTGTACACCGTCTTGAGCTTCAGCAGGTGCTGATAGCGGTCCATAGCGGCCTGCTCATTCTCCTTGAAGAGCTCCTCGGCGCGCTCGGGGAAGGAACGCGTCAGCGAAGCGTAACGGGCCTCGTTCATCAGGAACTCCTGATAACCGCCCGCGGGCTCCTTGGAATCGAGCGAGAACTTCTTGCCGGCAGCAGCCTCGGGGTTGAAGCGGAAGAGGTTCCAGTAACCGCACTCGACAGCCTTCTTCATCTCGGCCTGGCAGTTCTGCATGCCACCCTTCTTGATGGAGTGCATCTCGCAGGGGCTGTAGCCGATGATGAGGGACGGACCGTCGTAGGCCTCGGCCTCGTGGATGGCCTTGAGGGTCTGAGCCGGGTTGGCGCCCATGGCGACCTGCGCCACGTAGACGTAGCCGTAGCTCATGGCAATCTCGGCCAGGGACTTCTTCTTGGTCACCTTACCGGCAGCGGCGAACTGAGCGACCTGGCCCAGGTTCGAGGCCTTGGAGGCCTGACCACCAGTGTTGGAGTAGACCTCGGTGTCGAAGACGAAGACGTTGACGTTGTGGCCGGAAGCCAGGACGTGGTCCAAGCCACCGAAGCCGATGTCGTAGGCCCAACCGTCGCCGCCGAAGATCCAGAAGGACTTCTTGGTGAGGTAAGCCTTGTCGGCGAGGATCGCCTTGGAAGCGTCGCAGCCGCACTTCTCGAGCTCGGCAACGTAGGCAGCAGCAGCGGTCTTGGAGGCCTCGGCGTCGTTGACGGAGTCAATCCAAGCCTGGCCGGCGGCCTTGAGCTCATCGGACGGACCATCGGCAGCGATGATGTCCTGGGTAGCGGCGATCAGCTTCTTCTGGACGGCCTCGTAACCGACGGCCATGCCCAGACCGTGCTCGGCATTGTCCTCGAACAGGGAGTTGTTCCACGCCGGGCCGTGACCGTCCTTGTCCTTGCAGTAAGGAGCGGTGGCAGCGGGGTTGCCCCAAATGGAGGAGCAGCCGGTGGCGTTGGAAATGAACATGCGGTCGCCGGCGACCTGGGTCACCAGACGTGCATAGGCGGTCTCGGCACAGCCGGCGCAGGAGCCGGAGAACTCCAGGTAGGGCTGCTTAAACTGGCTGCCCTTGACGTTGGCCGCGATGAGCTCCTTCTTCTCGGAGACGTTCTCGACCATGTAGTCCCAAACGGGCTGCTGGTCCATCTCCTGCTCGGTGGGAACCATCTCGAGGGCGCCCTTGGGGCAGACCTTGACGCAGTTGGTGCAACCCATGCAGTCGAGCGGGGACACAGCCATAGTGAACTTCATGCCCTTGGCCTTGGGGCCCATAGCGTCAAGCGTGCGGGTAGCCTCGGGCGCGGCGGCAGCCTCGTCCTCGGTCATCGCGAACGGACGGATGGTGGCATGCGGGCACACATAGGCGCACTGGTTGCACTGGATGCACTTGGTCTCGTCCCAGTGGGGAACGACCACGGCGACGCCGCGCTTCTCGTATGCGGAGGCGCCCAGCTCAAACTGTCCGTCGGCGCAACCGACGAAGGCGGAAACAGGCAGGCTGTCGCCATCCATGCGATCGATGGGCTCGAGCAGGTTCTTGACCTGCTGGGCGATGGCAGACTTGGTCTCCTCGGAGAGCTCGACGGGAGCGGCATCCTCGGCGGTAGCCCAGTCGGCCGGAACCTCGAACTTACGGAAGGCGGTAGCGCCAGCATCGATGGCCTTGTGGTTGGCGTCGACGATAGCCTGACCCTTCTTCATGTAGGACTTGGTAGCCGCATCCTTCATGTACTGCAGGGCGTCCTCGGCGGGCAGGACCTTGGCCAGCGCGAAGAAGGCGGACTGGAGCACCGTGTTGGTGCGCTTGCCCATGCCGACCTTGGCCGCCAGGTCGATAGCGTCGATCAGGTAGACGTTGACGTTGTTGTTCGCGATGTAGCGCTTGGCCACGGCGGGCATGTGCTCGGCGAACTCCTCGTCGCTCCACTGGCAGTTGACCAGGAAGGTGCCGCCCGGCTTGACGTCGCGGACCATCTTGAAGCCCTTAACGATGTAGCTGGGGTTATGGCAGGCGACAAAGTCGGCCTTGGTCACGTAGTACGGCGAACGGATCGGGGAATCACCAAAGCGCAGGTGCGAGACGGTGACGCCGCCGGTCTTCTTGGAGTCGTACTGGAAGTAGGCCTGGACGTACTTGTCGGTGTGGTCGCCGATGATCTTGATCGAGTTCTTGTTGGCGCCGACGGTACCGTCGCCACCCAGACCCCAGAACTTGCACTCGATGGTGCCGGGAGCTGCGGTGTTGGGCGCATCCTCGGCCTCAGGCAGGCTCAGGTTGGTCACGTCATCGACAATGCCGATGGTGAACTCGCGCTTGGGCTCGTCCTTCTTGAGCTCCTCGAAGACAGCGAACGCGGACGCGGGAGGCGTGTCCTTGCTGCCCAGGCCATAACGGCCGCCGACGACCTTGATGCCCGTCTTGCCGGCCTCGTAGAGAGCGGAGACGACGTCCTGGTAGAGCGGCTCGCCGATGGAACCCGGCTCCTTGGTGCGGTCCATGACGGCAATCTTCTTGACGGTCTCGGGGAGAACGTCGACAAAGTGCTTGATGGAGAACGGACGGAACAGGCGAACCTTGACCAGGCCGACCTTCTCGCCGTGAGCGTTGAGGTAGTCGATGACTTCCTCGAGCACGTCGCAGAAGGAGCCCATGCACACGACGACGCGATCGGCATCGGGAGCGCCGTAGTAGTTGAACAGGCCGTAATCGGTGCCGAGCTTCTCGTTGATCTTCTTCATGTAGCCCTCGACGACGGCGGGAAGCTCGTCGTAGACCTTGTTGCAGGCCTCGCGGTTCTGGAAGAAGATGTCGCCGTTCTCGTGGCTACCGCGGGTGTGCGGGTGCTCAGGGTTGAGCGCGTGGTCGCGGAAAGCCTGGACAGCGTCCATGTCGCACATCTCGGCCAGATCCTTGTAGTCCCACATGGCGACCTTCTGGATCTCGTGGCTGGTGCGGAAGCCACGAGAT
>CALLRY010000040.1:0-1289 GCA_938014285.1 uncultured Collinsella sp.
AACGGGTCTTCGGGCGCAAAGCGACCCGGTGTGATATCGATAAAGGCTTCGTCGATGGATACGCGCTCCACGCGCGGCGTCTCCTCGGCAAGAATCGCCATGACCTGCGCGCTCACCTCGCGGTAGCGATCAAAATGCCCGTGCGTCCAAATGGCCTGAGGACACAGACGCCGTGCCTCGGCCGAGGGCATGGCGGAGTGCACGCCAAAGCGACGTGCCTCATATGAACACGTGGACACGACGCCACGCGAATCGGCGTCTCCGCCCACGATGAGCGGTTTTCCGCGCCATTCGGGATGGTCGAGCATCTCCACGCTCGCAAAAAACGCATCGAGGTCCATGAGGCCCACCGCCGGACCCGTCCAGGGAGGCGGCGTGACGCCCATGGCATCCTCATAACCGTATGTATGTTCGCGTCTTTCCATGTCATGAGTATACCGCGCAGCTCATGTGGGGTGCGTGTATGTGCTTGCAAATCCCGAGTTCTTGTCTAAGATATGGATTTGCCCTCGACTACACCGAAGAAGTTGGTCTCACGGACTTCACCTGCCCGCGTCGATGGCGTATTATGTTCAACTGTTTGTTTGTAGTTGCAGCCTAAAGCTGCTTGGTTGGAGGAGTTTCCTTTGGCAGTCAAGATTCGCCTTGCTCGTCACGGCGCTAAGAAGCGTCCGTACTACCGTGTCGTCATCGCCGATTCCCGCGCCCCGCGTGACGGTCGTATCATCGAGGAGGTTGGCCGCTACAACCCGATGACCGCCCCCAAGACCATCAACCTCGACCTCGAGAAGATCGCCGACTGGCAGTCCAAGGGCGCTCAGCTCACCGACGCCGTCGCCGCTCTGGTCAAGGCCGCCAACGAGGGCGAGAAGACCGAGACCGTCGTCAAGAAGTCCAAGAAGCAGCTCGCCAAAGAGGCCGAGGCCGCTAAGGCTGCCGCTGAGGCCGCTGAGGGCGCCGAGGAGTAAATCGTGCCTGAGGTTGACGCTGCACAGCTCGAGGGTGAGGCAATGCTCTCAGATCGCATCGCCGATCTCGTCGAATATCTCGTTGTTCAGATCGTCGACGACCCGGATTCCGTGAGCCTTGAGGTCATCGATGGTGACGACGCCTCCACGATTGAGGTTTCGGTCGCCGAGGATGACGTCGCTAAGGTCATCGGCCGTCGTGGCCGTACCATCAAGGCCATTCGCACGCTCGCCCGTGCACTGGCCGCTCGCCTCGACACTGCTGTCGAGGTAGAGGTTCTGGGCTAGGACCTTGAGGTCCCAGTACAAAAACATCGCCCG
>CALLRY010000041.1:0-4761 GCA_938014285.1 uncultured Collinsella sp.
GTCGATCGCGAGTTCCGCACGAGCCGGAGAGCACTTAATGTGCTCTCCGTGCGAGCAGGACTGTAGAGCAGGAAACCTTGTATACGTCCGCCCGCTCCCGAGGGGGCATCTCTCATGCAAAAACTGTCGTGGGGTAAAGTCCGAGGTCAGTGGCGTTTTATACCGAGAAATTCAAAAAAAGTTGAAAATTCATTACAAATTTGCGTTGACTTTAGGTAACTAAAGTTTCATACTCCTTTTCAACCACTGGGGGATGTGAACACGCACGGATCGTTCGCATCATGATTGAAGAGGATTTCTTAGACATGTTCACGCATCAGCTAAACATTATCAGCGTAGTAATTATCTGATGCGGGTTAGCACATACAGCTAGCCCGTACGATAACGGGCGGCTGATGAAGATGAGGGCCGTCGAGCGCAACCGACGGCCCTCATTTTTTATGTCTAGGAAGTTCTTTTTAGAGGAGGAAATGTAATGAACGGAGTTTTGCTCATGGTTGTGGCCGCGGCGGTGCTCGCCTGCGGCTATCTGGGCTACGGCCGATGGCTGGCCAACAAGTGGGGCGTTGACAAAGAGGCCCTCACGCCGGCCAAGCGCATGAAGGACGGCAACAGCTTCTCGCCCGTCTCCGCCTTCACCGCGTTCTCGCACCAGTTCAGCTCGATCTGCGGTGCCGGCCCTGTTACGGGTACGATCGTCGCTATGGCCTTCGGCTGGCTTCCCGTCGTGCTCTGGGTCCTCGTCGGCGGCATCTTCTTTGGCGCCGTCCACGACTTTGGCGCCCTGTACGCCTCGATGAAGAACAACGGCAAGTCCCTGGCCCAGCTCATCGAGAAGTACATCGGCAAGACCGGCCGTCGCCTGTTCCTGCTGTTCTGCTGGCTGTTCTGCATCATCGTCATCGCCGCTTTCACCGACATGGTCTGCAAGACGTTCATGTTCACCCCGGCCGTTGACGCTTCTGGTGCTGCTACCGGTGCCATCGACTTCACCAAGTCCTATGCCGCTGGCTGCGCTGGCACCATCTCCATCCTGTTCACCTTCGTCGCCATGGCCTTTGGTTGGGCCCAGAAGAAGTTCAACCTCACCGGCGCTGCCGAGTTCGTCACCGGCGTGGTACTCATGGTCCTCATGTTCGCCGTCGGCATGCAGTTCCCGGTCTACCTGGACAAGTTCCAGTGGTTCGCCGTCGTCATGGTCTACCTGGTCTTCGCTGGCGCTATGCCCATCCAGATGCTCAAGACCCCTCGCGACTACCTCACTTCCATCATGATGATCGTCATGATCGTCTGCGCTGTCCTCGGTATCGTCGTCCTGGGCGCTAACGGCCAGGCCACCATCACCGCTCCGGTCTTCACCGGCTTTAGCAATGCCTCGGGCATGATGTTCCCGGTCCTGTTTGTCTCCGTTGCCTGCGGTGCTCTCTCCGGTTTCCACAGCCTCGTTTCTTCTGGTACCTCCTCCAAGCAGGTCGAGAAGGAGCAGGACGCCGTCAAGGTCGGTTACGGCGCCATGATCGTCGAGTCCTTCGTCGGCATCCTTGCCATCATCGTCGCCGGCATCATGTTCTCCGACATGAACACCGCCGGTACCGGCGCCCTTAACGCCGGCGTCGCTTCCACCCCGTTCCAGATCTTCGCAGCTGGCATCTCCCGCGGTATGCAGGCCTTCGGCGTTGACGGCACGCTCGCAACCGTCTTCATGACCATGAACGTTTCCGCTCTGGCCCTGACCTCGCTCGATGCCGTCGCCCGCATCGCTCGCACCTCGTTCTCCGAGTTCTTTGCCCAGACCAACGACGCCCTGGCCATCGAGTCCAAGGCCGGCTACATGAAGGTTCTCGGCAACCCCTGGTTCGCCACGGTCGTTACCCTGCTTCCTGGCCTCGCCCTCGCCTTTGGCGGCTATGCCAACATCTGGCCGCTCTTTGGTGCTTCTAACCAGCTGCTCGGCGGTATGACCATGATCACCCTCGCCGTGTTCTGTAAGTGCACCGGCCGCAAGGGTTGGATGCTCTACGTGCCCGTCGCCTTCCTGCTCTGCTGCACCTTCACCTCGCTGGTCCAGAGCGCCATGGGCTGCATGACCGCCGTCCAGGCCTACGGTTTCTTCGGCACCATCCCGGCTACCGCCACCACGGCTGCCGTTTCCGTCGCCGCCACCAAGGGCCTGCAGCTCGTCTTTGCCGTCCTGCTGATGGTCCTGGGCCTCATCGTCGCCGTTAACTGCCTCAAGGAGTTCTTCGGCAAGGAGGCCGGTTCCATGCCCGACGAGGAGCCCGAGTGGTCCGAGATGGGCAAGGCCGAGTATGGCCGCGCTGCTGCTGCCGAGGCTCCCACCGACGCCGAGGCTGCCAAGGCCTAGTCAGCTTGATGGGCTAGCCGTTCCATCCATATGACTCGGAAAGACCGGGTCCGCAACGACGCGGACTCGGTCTTTTTTCATGCAAAAGCGGGTGACGCTCGAGTGCTCTCGCAGATGTTTTGCGTGGATAAGGGCGCGCGTTGTACCATATAGACGTATATGTGTGTATATGAAAGGGGCCCCGTGGCCAAGACGGTATATTCCGATAACCAAAATAATGTCGATGCCCTGGCTGAACGTCTGAGCAGCCAGACGTCGCTTTCTGCCGAGCGTGCCAAGCTGGTTGCCTACGACCTGCTCTGCCGCAAGGCGCTCAAGATTAAGTCGAGTGCGCTGGCGCAGATTTTCCGCTCCGTCGATAAGGAATGTGACACCAAGGCGATGCGCGATGAGCTTATCGCGGCAAATATCGTGACCAAGATCGAGGGTAGCGGCATTAACGGGCGCCCGGCGTTCTATACCATCAATGCCGAGATCCGCGATGCCCAGGAGCAGCCTGCCGAGTCCGTCGAGGATTTTGTCGTCGAGGATTCCGCTGACGTGCCTGCTGTGGAAGAAACTGCTCCGCGTGAGCATGTCGATACCGATGAGTTGCTCGATGAGAACGTCGTGCGTGCCTTTACGGCCAAGGCAGGACGCGGCGGTTTTGGTGGGGGTGGCAAGCGCGATGCGCAGCGCCGCGCCCAGCAGGAGCGCTTCCGTCGCGCCGTTGCTCAAAAGGGCGAGACGGATGCCGAGGCTGTTGAGACCGAGGTTGCTGCCGAGTCGCAGAAGCCCACGAAGGAGCAAAAGCCCGTGGAGGCCCAAGAGCCCAAGCGCCGTCGCGGTGCTCACTTTAAGGCTGCACAGCAGGATGCCGCGCGTGAGGTTGAAGAGTCTTCTGAGGTTGCAGACGATGTTGAGGAGTCTGCCAAGAAGGCTCCGAGTTCGTGTCGTCCCGGCCGCGGTTTTGCGGGACGCGCGTATCCCGTAAAGCATCAGGGGAAGGGCGAGTCGGTTTCGACCACCCAGGACGAGAAGGTCGTTGAGCCGGCGGCTCGCGAACAGAAGCCTGCTGAGCCGCAGCTTGAGGTTGATGCCGAGGCTAGGGGCCAGCAGCCTACTGATGAGCAGGCGGAGCAGGGCGCGTCGAGCAAGCCTCGCCGCCGTCGCCATCGTGGGGGCCGCAGTTCCCATGCCGAGACTGCAGCTGAGAAGACCACGCCGCAGGACGAGGATGCGAAGGTCGAGGTTTCTTCGGGGCAGCCTAAGCGCCAGCCGGCGAAGGAGAGCAAGTCCGATCGTCCGCAGAAGCAGGCGCCTATGCCGAAGCGCGAGCGCAATTCCCAAGGCGATTCTAAGCGCAAGTCTCAGAAGAAGCCGGAGTCTGCCGCAGCAGATACTGCTGCCCAGCAGCCCAAGTCGGCAGTCCACGGCGAGGTCTCGGCGTTTGCCCTTGCCCGCGTTTTAGGCAGGCAGCTGCTCAAAGTTGTCCCTACGCCTACGGCGCTCTCTAAGATCAAGGAGCAGCAGACACAGATCGTAAAGGTCGAGGGCAAGGACGGCAAAAAGGCTCCGCAGCGCACTCAGCACAACGAGATGTCCAACCGCAAGATTGCCGAGGAAATCGCAATCATCCAGGCTTGGATCGAGCAGAACCGAGGTGCCGATACGCCGGTTGCCTCGCGCCGTCAGCGTGCCTACCAGATCTTTAACGACGAGAAGGCTTTTGACGGCAAGCACGGTGAGCGCCTGATCAGGCGTATGACCGAAAAGGGCATCAGCATGCAGGCGATCAAGGTCGCCCCCAATCGCCCCGTGCATTTTACGGGCTTCTTTACGCTGGGCGCCGACAAGCCGTTCATTATGGTCGAGAACCTGGATACCTATGACGAGATCGTCAAGCTCCTGCGCGGACGCAAACATGCCAAGCTCTTTGGTACCAAGGTGGGCGGCGTGATTTTTGGCGGCGGCTGCAAGGCGAGCGTCTCGCACGCACTGGATGATTATCTGGCCGAGATTGGCTATCGCTTTAACTACGTCTACTACGTGGGCGATATCGATCGCGAGGGCGCGCGCATCGTCGAGCAGACTCGCAATGCCAATGTGGTTGAGATTCGCCTGCATGCCGGCATGTACCGCGCCATGCTCGCCGAGCATAAGCGTCGCGTGAAGGCCGGCGGCGAGTGCGAGCCCGCGGCTGCCAACCAGGGCGTGCCGCAGAACCTGGCGGCGACGATCAAGGATCTGCCCATGGTTACGCGCGTGCAGTTCCGCAACGTGCTACGCGAGGGCGGGCGCATTCCGCAGGAGATTCTGATGACCGCAGACTATCGGGATGGCGACTCGGGAAGCTTCGACCGCATGCTCAACAACTAGGGCGTTCGGCCCCGGGAGAGTGGGTACACCGGCTTAGG
>CALLRY010000042.1:0-5112 GCA_938014285.1 uncultured Collinsella sp.
ATCGGAGAACTTGGCGCCCTTGCGGATGGTGACCTCGAAAGTGGTGTCGTCCACAGACTTGGGATCGTCGGTGGCGAGCTCGTTGAAGGTGCTGTAGTCGTGGTAATCGATGCCGTAGAGGCCCTCGACGACGTGCCAGTTAGCACCCAGGCCCACAGCGGAGCCGGTGCTGGCGGGATCGAAGCTGGACGGAGCGTAAGCGGAACCAGCGGTGATCACGCCGCCGCCACGGTTGGCGGAATCGGTGGAGCCGGAAGCGGAACCCTCGTCGCTAGAGCTGCCACCGCAGCCAGTGAGACCAAGGCCGGCGACAGCAGCGACGCTGCCGGTGAGGCCGAGGAACGAACGCCTGGACATACCCTTGTTGATGATGGCCATGTCTTCTCCTATCAATAGAGAATCTTACTCGGGAGCACCTAGACGTGCCCCCGCGCAACTTGCGGACGATATATACCTTACCTACCGACGAACCCAACTGAGGTGCCGCGCTCGGCGACCGATACATACATACGCTTGAACGGTATTTACTACCGTTCACCGAATTCATTGACAAATGATTCGCCAGACAGTATGTATCGGCGAGGTGAGATATCAGTCTTCGTCAACCCGCAGGATAGCAGGGTTTTCGCTTGGGTTAGTCAAACGTTTTAGCGTTAATAAAACCCGAAACCAGCAGGCAATCATGGCGAAATAAATGGTTGAAAATCGCGCAATCATGTATATCAGTTGTTTAGGCTCGTGTTTAGCTATCGGAATGGCCAGCCGCCGCCTCGGCGCGCTCGGCATTCCATGCAACGAGCGCCTCGTGGACCGCCTTGGCAACATCGGCAGGTATGCCGCGAACTTCCGCGATCTCTTGCTCGCTCGCCGCGCGCAAACGCTTCATCGAGCCAAAATGGCGCATAAGGGCACGTTTTCTGGTGGGTCCCACGCCCGGAACGTCATCGAGTACCGAAACCGTCATGGCTTTATCGCGCAACTCACGGTGGAACGTGATGGCAAATCGGTGGGACTCATCGCGTACCTGTTTAATTAGATAGAGCGAAGCAGACCCGGTCGGCAGCACGACAGGAGTCTCGTCCCAAGGCACAAAAACTTCCTCGTCGGCCTTCGCCAAGCCACAAACTGGTATATCGAGCCCAAGAGCCTCAAGTTGCTTGATCGCAGCGGTCAATTGCGGCTTACCGCCATCGACAACGAGCAAATCGGGGCGCGAGCCAAAGCGCTCGTCGGCCATGCGCTCGGGAGCATAGCGTCGTCCCAAAACCTCGGACATCGACACGAAGTCGTTTGCCTCGTCCAATTCGGCCTGAATTTTAAAACGACGGTACTGGCTCTTGTCGGCGCGCCCGTTGGTAAACACCACCATCGAGGCGACCGTAAAGGTGCCATGCAGTGTAGAGATATCGAAGCACTCGATACGCATCGGCGGTGCCGGCAGCGCCAGCGCGCTTTCGAGCTCCAGGAGCGCTTGATTGGTGCGGTCGTCAGCGTACCCCGTTCGCATCATGTAGCGCATGAGGGCATGGCGCGCATTTTTGGATGCCATATCGAGCAAACGGTGCTTTTCGCCACGCTGCGGCCTATGGAGATGGCAGGAACGCTCGCGCTTGCCTGCAAGCCACTCCCCCAGCGCCTCTGCATCCTCAAGCTCGACAGAGAGGTTTATCTCAGCTGGAATATCAGCCGTCTCGTCGTAATAGCGCTTAAGAAAGCCCGACTGGAGCTCTTCCTCGTCAACATCAAGACCTTTGTCGAGAATGAACTCGCAGGTGCGAACCGTTCGGCCCTCGCGAACGACGAAGACGCAAGCGGCAGAGATGGTCTCTTCGCGATAGAAACCGATGACATCGATATCGACACTGGAGGGAAAAACGACTTGCTGACGATCGTCCAGACCCCTGATGACCTCCAAACGACGTTTGACGCGTGCCGCGCGCTCAAAGTCGAGCGCCTCGGCGGCATCCGTCATCTCGGAGGTCAGCTCATCGACGACATCCTTGCGATGGCCCGACAAAAAGCGCTCGACGCGCTTGACGTTCTTGGCATAGTCTGCCGGAGAAATCGCGCCGACACACGCACCTGGGCCGCGCCCGACATGGTAGTCAAAGCAGGGGCGCCCGTTTTGCGCGCAAATCATATTGACGATGTCTTCCTCGCCCTTGTGGGACTCGACGATACGACGACAACGACGCCACTCCGCACAAGAAGCCGAGCAGATCGGGATCACCTTGCGCAGCGTGTCAATGGTCTCACGCGCCGCGCGGCTGTCAGTATAGGGACCAAAATAACGCGTTCCCGGCTTATGGCGCTCACGCGTATATTTGATAGCGGGATACAGGTCGCCCTTTGTAATGGCGATAAAGGGGTAGCTCTTGTCATCCTTGAGGTCGACGTTAAAGTACGGATGGTACTGACCAATCAAATTGCGCTCGAGCACCAACGCCTCGTGCTCGGTCTCCACCACGATATAGTCAAAGCTCGCCACCAGCTGCATCATCAGCGGGATCTTTTGACGCTCATCCTGCAGTGTCACGTACTGGCGCATACGGGAACGCAGGTTTTTTGCCTTGCCAACGTAGATGACATCGCCCTTGGCATCTTTCCAAAGGTAACATCCGGGCTGCGTGGGAACGCGCGAAACCTGCTCGGCGAGTGTTGGAATGTTGTCGTGACCGGCCACACGCACCTACTTGCGACGAAGCAGCGCCGAGACCTCAGGCATCTTAAGGACGACGGCAAGGCCAAAGGTAACAGCAAGCGAGACGACACCCGCAACGCAAACGTAGCCAAGAGTAATCAGAATCGAGCCGCCAAGTGCCCCGACAAAGTGCTCAAGCGCCCACATGACGCCGGCGCCTGCGGCAGCACCCAGGCCACCGAGCAAAAGGCCAAAGAAACCGCCATGCAGGATAGATTTGACCTGAAGGCCACGCAGACGACGACGCAGCCACCATAGCGAACATCCGACCAAGATCACGTAGTCGACGACATACGAAAGCGCGATTGCCGGCATACCGAAGCCCAGCACAACGCCAAACAGCAGAACCGAGCCGGCCTGGCCGATGGCGGAATACAGGCAATAGCGGCTATAGGGCTTCATGTCGAGCAAGGCAGAGAAGCTCTTCTGCATCAATACGACCACGCCGTAGAGCGGCAGCGAGAACGCCAGGTAGACAAGGAACTCGGACACCAGCGCCACGCCGGACTCATCAAACTTGCCGGCACAGTAAATCATGTTGAGCGGACGCGCGAAGACAATCAGGTACAGCGCGAACGGAATCAGGAAGAACAGCATCTGGGCGACGCCACGCGAAATGCCCGTGCGAACGCTGTCGTAATCCTTCTCCTGTGCGTCGTGAGAGAGCTCGGTATAGAGCGCCGTCGAAAGCGAGGCGGCAATCAGCGCGTAGGGCAGCGTGTACCACAGGCGCGCATAGGCGATGACGGAAGGGCCAGTCTCGGGCTGGACCACCAGCGCGGCAGCGTTGGTGATAGAAGTCGAGACAAACATGCACACCGTGGCGAGCAGCGTCGGGATACCGAGCGCAATCGTCTGACGCAGCGCGGGGTCCTTAAAGTCGATATGGATATGGGGATGCACGCCGTGCTTGCCAAGCGCGGGGATCTGACATGCCATCTGAACAAAGACACCGAGGGTCGTACCGGCCGCAATCAAGATGATGCCGGCACGTTCGCCAAACTGTGCGGACACGGGCGCAAAACCCATAAAGCTCGCAATGACGATCACATTGTTGAGGACCGGAGCAAACGTCGACCAGAAGTAGTCGCGGTGTGCGTTGAGAACGCCCGAGAACACCGAGCCCAAACCATAAAACAGAATCTGGATGGCAAAGAAACGGAACATGAACGCAGCGGTATCCATGCTGCCGCCGTCACCCGAAAGGAACGATTGCGTCCAGATAAAGCCCGGGGCGAACACGGTCCCCAGCAACGAAATGCCACCCAGCACCAAAAGCAGAATGCCGAGCAGGTTGCCCACGTACTCGTTCGAGGCCTCGCGACCCTGCTCACGCCTCACGCCCATGTACACGGGCAAAAACGCCGTCACGAGCATGCCACCCATCACGAGTTCGTAGAGCATATTGGGCAGGTTGTTGGCGACCTGATAGGAGGACGAGAGTAGCGACATGCCGATAGCGGCCGCCATTGCCCACGTGCGGATAAAACCGGTGACGCGAGACACGATAGTCAGGATGGTCATAAGCCCGGCGGAACGACCAACCGTGGAGTAGTCCGACGAGCCCATGTCGTCAGTGTCATCTCGCGACGAAGAAGCTTCGGATGAGGGTGTCTGAGGCGCAGATTCTTTTGCAAAATGAGCTCCGCGCTTCAATTCTTCCTGCGGCATCGCTCAGTCCTCTCTCGTAATCGCGGCAACCGTCGCCCCGCAAAATGCAATTAAATCATCGGGTGCAAGCTCGAGCTGATAACCACGCTTGCCTCCCGAAATAAAAATGGTATCCCAAAGGACACATGTCTCATCAATGAGCGTCCGGTAGCGTTTTTTCATACCGACCGGGCTGCAGCCGCCGCGAACGTAGCCAGTCGCCGCAAGCAAATCCTTCACATGCATCATGGCCAAGGACTTCTCCCCCGCGGCACGCGCGGCGGACTTTAGATCGAGCTCGTCGGCAACAGGGATGCAGCACACGACATAGTCGTTGGACGGCGTCACGCAGACCAAAGTCTTAAATCCTTGACCGGGCTCCTCGCCAAGCTGCTCCGAAATCGCGACCCCCAGGCCCTCCGACTCATCACCATCGTCTTCGTACGTATGTAGAACATAGGAAATGCCGGCGCTTTCCAGCTCGCGCATCGCATTGGTTTTTGGCGTCTTTACAGCCTTTGCCATGACATATCCTTTCCCTCGCATTCGGACGCAAGGATTAAGTATATGTCCAATTCGGCTGCATACGTCACTTCGACACAGCAAGCGCCATCGAATCACGAGGAGTCGATGGCGCCCATAAACTGAATCGCCTATTTATTGAGCATCAAGTTGAGCCTGACGCTCCCGGTCACGCCTGAGCAACGGCGCCAAAAACTTGCCCGTATAACTCTGCGGACAGTCCGCAACCTGCTCCGGTG
>CALLRY010000043.1:0-10323 GCA_938014285.1 uncultured Collinsella sp.
CCTGGAGTTCGCCGGCTATGCGGCTTGCCATGATGCCGAGCGCGTCATCGAGACGGCCACCTACGAGCCCGAGGCCGATCTGCCCAACACGCCCGATTCGGTCTTTTGCTCTCACGGCGCCGGTTACACGGTCAAATGGTGCGACGTACCCGCCGCGGCGCACGTAAAGATCGATCCCGCCACCTTTCGCCCCTGGCGAGAAGCAGACGCCGAGTTTTTCGGCCATAGGTGATAGAAGGTCAGTTCCTTTATCGTATGCTATTGGTATAACTCGGTATAAG
The DNA here is from genome assembly GCA_938014285.1 of uncultured Collinsella sp. Taxonomy (GTDB): domain Bacteria; phylum Actinomycetota; class Coriobacteriia; order Coriobacteriales; family Coriobacteriaceae; genus Collinsella. Next base: position 282 of record CALLRY010000043.1, read on the forward strand.
TTGGTATAACTATTACCAGGGTTTGCCAATCCGAGGAGGCCGACATGAATCCAAATCCCTTTAAGCCCACGGCTGGCAAGCAGCCTCCGATACTCATCGGCCGCGAGTCGGTCATCGAAGATTTCGAGGAAGGGCTCGATAACGGCGCCGGAGCGCCGGGTAGACTCATGCTCATTACGGGAAACCGCGGCTGTGGCAAGACGGTTCTCCTACGGGAGCTGCAACGACTAGCCAATGAGCGTGGATGGGCGGTTGTCTCCGATTCCGCTTCGCTTGGCTTATGCGACCGCTTGGCCGACGCGCTTCGTTCGAATAAACCCGTTGTGACGTCAATGGAGTTCGGTCCGTCGTTTGGCCGGATGTCGGTCGAGGCGGCGCGAGCAAAGGGCGAGACGTTGCGAGGGCTGGTTAACGAGCGCCTCAAGAGGCTCGGTCCAGGCAAGGGCATACTGTTTGCGATTGACGAGGCGCAATCGGCGTCTATCGAGGAACTGGCGGCTCTTGCCGTTCTCTATCAGCAGGTGCTCGGAGATCAAGATGCCACGGGCTTGCCCGATAGCGACCAGCGCGGTCTTGCGCTGGCGTTCGCCGGCTTGCCCAGTATGGTTGATGACTTGCTCGAAGAGCCGAGCGTGACGTTTTTGCGGCGTGCCCAGCAGCGTACGTTGGGGGCGATATCTTTGCCCAAGGTGCGCGATTCGTATATCCAGACGGTCAAAGACGCTGGTCTTTACGTTGACGCGGAGACGGCGGACCTTGCGGCGCGCAAGAGCATGGGGCATCCCTACATGGTTCAGCTGGTGGGATATTACATGTGGCGGTCTGCTGTCCGGCGTGGCTCGCAGGTCATCGAAAGGCGCGATGTCGAGGATGGCCATGCGGATGCCGTCTCCGAGTTCTACGAAGCGGTTGACGCGCCCCTGTATTACGGGCTGCGCAGTCCACAGCGCCTTTTTATCGAGGCTATGGCGGTTGACGAGAACAAACCGACGCGCATGGCGGATATCATTGAGCGTTGTGATCGTACCCAGAGCTGGGCGAGTAAATATCGCGCAAGCCTGATTCGCGAGCGCGTCATCGAGGCTGCCGGATACGGCCTCGTCCGGTTTACCGTGCCCATGCTGGGCGCGTACGTTCGCGATCGAGTTTTATGGCATGAGTAGGGTGATAAAGGTGACGGAACAGAAGATGAGCCCGCAGGCTATCGAGGTGCGTGGCGCGCGCGTTCATAACCTTAAAGACATCGATATCGATATTCCGCTGGGAAAGCTCGTGGGCATTGCCGGCGTGTCGGGTTCGGGCAAGAGTTCGCTGGCGCTGGGGGTTCTTTATGCCGAGGGCTCGCGTCGCTACTTGGAAGCACTCAGCACCTATACTCGACGTCGCCTAACGCAGGCCGAACACGCCCAGGTGGACGAGGTGCTGCACGTGCCGGCAGCGCTCGCGCTACACCAGCGTCCGAGCGTGCCGGGCGTGCGCTCTACCTTTGGCACCATGACCGAGCTCAACAACAGCCTGCGCCTACTCTTTAGCCGCTGTGCCCATCACGTGTGCCCGCATTGCGGGGCGCGTGTGGAGCCGAGCCTTAACGTAGCGGCTGGCCTGTCGCTCACGTGTCCGACATGCGGCCGCGAGTTCTACGCGCCGAGTGCCGAGGATTTGGCTTTCAATAGCGGCGGTGCATGCCCCACATGTGGCGGCACCGGTGTCATGCGCGAGGTGGACGAAGCGAGCCTGGTGCCCGACGAGTCAAAGACTATCAACGAGGGCGCGGTGCTTCCCTGGGGTACGCTCATGTGGGATCTGATGAAGCAGGTGGCAGGTGAGATGGGCGTACGCACCGACGTGCCGTTTAACCAGCTCACGCCTCAAGAGCGCGACATCGTGTTTCATGGTCCGGCGGTTAAGAAGCACATTCTCTACGTTCCCAAAAACGGCGAGGGCGCCACGCCGCTCGATTTCACCTATTACAACGCCGTCTATACCGTCGAGAATGCGCTCGCCAAGGTTAAGGATGATAAGGGGCTTAAGCGCGTGGCTCGCTTTTTGCGCGAGGGCCCATGCCGCGATTGCGGCGGCACGCGTCTCTCCGAGGCCGCACGCCAGCCTCAAGTGCGCGATATCAATCTGGCGCAGGCCGCGGCCATGACGCTGGGCGAGGCGATTGAGTGGGTGCGCGGGGTGCCCGCATCCTTGCCGCCCGAGATGCGGCCCATGGCAGCGGATATCTGCGATTCGTTTTTGAGCGCGGCCCGTCGTCTGGTCGACCTGGGTCTCGATTACCTTTCACTCGATCGCGCCGGTGCCACGCTCTCCACGGGTGAGCGCCAGCGCGTACAGCTTGCTCGCGTGGTGCGCAACCGATCGACGGGCGTGCTTTATGTGCTGGACGAGCCTTCGATCGGCCTGCATCCTGCCAATGTCGACGGCCTGGTGGGCGTGATGCGCGATCTGGTGGATGACGGCAACACCGTGGTTGTTGTCGACCACGATACGCGCGTTCTAGCGGAAGCCGACTATCTGGTCGAGATGGGTCCCGTTGCCGGAGCGGGCGGTGGCAATGTGATTGCCGCGGGTACGGTGGATGAGGTCGAGCAATCGCAGAGCAGCCGCATCGCCCCGTTTTTGCGCTCGGAGTCCAAGCGCTTGCGTCCGCAGGTGACTGACGAGGAAATGTTCGACCAGGGCCATATCCGCATGGCGACCGATGCCATCCATACCGTCAAGCCGCTCGAAGTCGATATCCCGCGCGGCCGTCTCGTCGCGGTGACGGGCGTTTCGGGTTCGGGCAAGACGACGCTGGTGCTCGAGACACTCATCCCGGCACTTAAGGCACAGGCAGCCAGCGAGCGCCTGCCAAAACACGTGCGTTGGGTCGATGCCGAGGGCATTGCACGTGCCAACCTGATTGACGCCACGCCCATCGGTGCCAACGTGCGCTCGACGGTAGCGACCTATGCTGATATCCATGATGAGCTGCGCCGCGCCTTCGCCCGTACGCCCGAGGCCAAGGCAGCCGGCTACAAGGCGGGTGCCTTTAGCTACAACACTGGCGCCTTGCGGTGCCCTACGTGCGACGGCACGGGATCGATATCGCTCGACGTGCAGTTTTTGCCCGACGTCGAGATCATCTGCCCAGCATGCCGTGGTTCACGCTACGCCGAGGCCGCCTCGCATATCCATCGCGAGGGCAAGGACGGGAGCTTGCTTACGTTGCCGCAGCTCATGGACATGAGCGTGGACGAGGCCATCGACGCCACACTGGGGCTCAAGAAGGTTCAGACGCGCTTGCAGACCTTGCACGACCTAGGCTTGGGCTATCTCACACTCGGTGAGCCCACGCCGGCGCTCTCGGGCGGCGAGGCACAACGCCTTAAGCTCGCGAGCGAGATGGGCCGCGTGCAGGATGATGCCGTATTCGTATTCGACGAGCCCACGATCGGACTACATCCGCTCGATGTTCAGGTACTGTTGAACGTGTTTGACGGCCTCGTTGGCAAGGGCGCCACGGTGATTGTGATTGAGCACGACCTCGACCTTATCCGTAACGCCGACTATGTGATTGACATGGGCCCAGGCGGTGGCGACGCCGGTGGGCAAATCGTCTGCGCCGGCACGCCGGCGGATATCGCGGTCTGCTCCAAGAGCATTACCGGACGCTACCTATAGACAATGTGACAAAGGGACTGCCTCTTTGTCACATTGATTTCTATTTCACGCATTGAGCCGCGAGATAGTCGCGGAAGAATGGCAATTCAAATGCGACGAGCCCTCGTCCTCGTTCTCCGATGATGCCGGCATCTATCATGCGGCGTCGGTAGCGGGAGACCTGCTGTGGCGAACGCTTAAGGCGCTCGACAAGGTCAGCGGTGGTGGACTCTTCCTCGTCATCGAGCATGGCGATGAGGAATCGCTTGTCCTCTGCAGTGAGTTCCCGATAGGTTGCCGCGAGGATTCGGTCGTTCATCTCGTCGCGCGCGATTTTGATTCCCAGGTCAAAGTCGCGCGACGAGATTTCCTTCGAATCGCTTGTGAGATCCCAGGCACGGTAGCCTACGAGTTGCAATAGGAAGGGAAAACCAGAGATCGAGCGAACGGCTCTATCGATTCCCTCGGCATCTGCCAGGCGATCGTTTTCCTGGATCGTGCGAATCAAGGCCTCGCGTACGTCATAGTCGGCAATGCGACCCAGATGATATTGTTGGGCGCGGCGAAGGAACGAGACCGTCTTGTGGTTCAGCAACGTCGAGACGTTGTTGGGAAGTCCCGCCATGAGCAGAGCGACGCGTTTCCCATCGGTCACAAAGTGCTGATACGTCGCTGCGAGCTGAATCATCTCGTTGAGTGTCGGGTCCACCTCGTCAACCGTGACGAGCAGACCGGTGCCCGCCTCGTTGAGCTGGTCGATGATGTCGCTCATGCGATAACGCCAGGTTGAGGCATCGTGAACGCGACTGACCTCGATGCTGCCGAGCGGTGCAATTCCGAGACCGGTGACTTCGAAGTGGTTGGACGGGTCGATAAGATGGCCGGCAGCACGTTTCGCCCCGAGCTCGATTTCCTCAAGCATTCCCGGGAGCGCGGTCGTCTTTACGGCAATCCAGCCGTGGGATTCCGCCCTTGTCGCGAGCGACGACATGAGAGCGGTTTTACCGGTTCCACGCGCGCCTGAGAAGATCGAGGTTAATTCTGGGCGCCTGCGCTGGCTCAAGAAGGCACGGTCCAAATCCCGAATAATCTGTTGTCTGCCAGCGAGATGGGCAGGAACTTCGCCAAAGCTAGGGGTAAACGGGTTTTCGAGGTATTCCACAATGCCCTCCTTTAGCGTCTCGGGTTAATTTGATTTTATTCTAGTTAATCTCAATTAAAAACGATTAATTTCATTTCAAAGCATAAGGTTGGCGTCGTGCGTTATCGAAGCGGTGCTTGAATAGCTTACGTTGGAGCTCGAAAATGGGTTCAACCCATTCGCGAAATTTGCACGCCCTATTGTGAGTGGGCTCTCAGATGAGCTGAAGCTGCCATCGTGCGGCTGATAGGGGCAATCATGAAAAACAGAATCTATGGGTATGCTCGAGTTTCGTCAGCAGATCAGAACCTGGATCGCCAACTGGATGCGCTGGAGCGGTTTCCGGTCCAAACGAATTTGATCTATGCTGACAAAGCGAGCGGAAAGGACTTCAGGCGTCCTCAGTACCGGCGTCTTCTTCGTCGTCTGCGCGAAGGGGACGTTCTGGTGATTAAGAGTATCGATCGATTGGGTCGCGACTACCGTGAAGTTCTCGATGAATGGCGTCGCCTAACGACGGACAAACACGTTGCCATCGTGGTGCTCGATATGCCATTGCTTGATACACGCGAACAACCCAATGGAATTACGGGGACTTTTATTGCCGATCTAGTGCTTCAGGTTTTGAGCTACGTGGCTCAGGTGGAGCGCGAAAACATAAAGCAGCGCCAGGCGGAGGGTATCGCGTCGGCGCGTCTGCGGGGTGTGAGATTTGGGAGACCGACGCTCGAACGTCCGGATAACTACCGCGATGTCATCAAATCATTCGAAGGAGGTGAGGTTACGAGGCAAGAGGCCGCAATGCTTTTGAACGTTAGCGCATCGACGTTTGATCGTTGGAGACGGGCGGACGCGAACGGATATGACCGTTCGCCGTCTGCCCGTCCTCTTTAGCTAGACATTTTGACGAGGGGAGTTTATTGCACAGGGCCCACTCCTTCCCTCGATGTTTATCCAGTTCACGCCCTTGAATCAAATAGTGCCACCGCGTCGCCAATTCGTCTGCTATTTGACGAGGGGGGGGGTTAAACGACTACCAAAGGATATGTAATGAAGAAAAAGTTATTTACGGCAGTTCTGGCTTTTAGCGCGGCGGCGCTAATCGGCATTTCTCTACCACTCGGAATTACGGGTCGCGGCTGGAGTCCGACATGCGCATTTGCAGCGACTAAGAAAAGTGGAAAGAAGCCAAAGCCAGGTAAGAAGGATTCAGTAAAAATCGATCAACTAAACTGGAGCGTCTCAGAAGGCGTTGTTGATGGCGTCGAGATGATGACATTTGAATATGACAATAAATCGAGCTTCGATATTGCTCAGTTCACTATTCAGTTTGAGCCGAAAGGGGAGTTGACTGACGAACAGAAACTTCTGTTTACTGACGTTTTTGATGAGGAAGAGGCTGCGCACGATTATTCAACGCTGAAAATGACGGCGGATAGCCAGCGAATCGTCGAGAAGCGAGAATCGGTTGATAGCGTTCCGTGCATTACCCATGGTGACTATGTCGCCAATGCCCAGCAGAATCAATATGACCTGATGGAGCCTTCAGTGGCGACTATTGCCTATCTAGGCGGCGATGGAAAGATATATCTCGAGTACTATAGTTTCAAGTCGAAAACCTATACGACTTCATCAGAGGGCGGTGTCAAGGCGTATGACTGGCCAACAAAAGCCCTTGCAAAATCCTTGCCGAAGCCTGACTGCCCTATCGTTTATACGTCGTTAGACGAAAAAGACTGCCTTTCGTTTGTCGCATTTGGCATCGATCGTGATGGGTACGACAAATACATCAAAGCTTGCAAGAAAAAGGGATACAAGGACATCGAATATTCGTATGACAGCAGTTTTTGCGCAAAGGATAAAAAGGGACGGGAACTGATGATCGGATATAACGACCGAGATCAGCGGATGGACGTCAGCGTTTCAGTTGATTAACGTGGGCATATGATCGAATGATCAACGCGTTATGATGCCTATGTATGGATTGGGGCGCCGGCCTATGGTCTGTGCCCCAATCTTTCTAAAGTTACGTGCAGCAGAATAGGTATTAAATTAACGTATGAATGTGTATTTATATTATGTTGGATTTAAGTCCGTCCTTTCTGAATTGGTTGACATCAAAACCCAATATAAATGAATTGAGTCCGTAATTACCCTGAGGACAACTGGAGGACAAGGGCTAAATGAGCGTTTCCAATCCGTTTAAAACAATTGGCCAGAAGATAATTGTCGCCCTATTGGCGTTAGGCTTGATTGCAGCTTGCGGCGGCTGCGTGTACCTGTGGTTGACGCGCGATCAGACCGTTATAAGCGATGATTCGATTCGGGAAGAAATTAAGCCGGTAACGAAGTTGCTTACCTACGAATACGATTTTACTCAGGTTCTATATATTGACGATGCAGGGAATCCGTTTGGTTTTAACAACCCATTTACTACTAAGCGATATGTAGCGACCATCGATGGCAAGGCGGATATCGGCCTGAACGTAGACGATGAGAACCTGAAGGTCAAAGTCCATCGTTCGAAAAACAACGAGTCGGTAATAAAATCTGTTAATGTTACGCTTCCGCATTCCGAGATCGTGACGTTGTCAACGGATCCGAACTCGCTTAAAAAGTACGTTGAGGACAATGGTTTTCTTAATTGGAATCAGGTCAGTACGGACGATTTAAATAAAATGCTTCAGCAGGCTGATAAGGACCAGAGGCAAAAGGTTCAAGAAAGTGGCATGCTGGAAAAATCTGATGAACGTGCAGTAAAACTGGTGAAAAAGCAGGTGTCGACGTTCTGTGGTCCAGACGTAAGGGTCAATGTCGAATTCGAAGATTAATATCTACCTTTGAAATCAAATTACTGATTCAGCTGAATGCCCGCTATCGCGATGCCTTACGTTGCGATAGCGGGCATCTCTGATTTCGTTTGAAGGGTGTCAATGTGACAATTGTCCGATATGACAACGAGACTGTCCCTTTGTCACATTCTCGGAAAGCCTGTCTGGCGCAGGGCTTCGTAGAGGACGATGGCGGCGCTGTTGGAGAGGTTGAGTGCGCTGATGCGGTAGTCGTCCGGGTTGACGAAGTTGCCGCAGATATCCTGTTGAAGGATGGCTTCGTGGCTGCCCTCGGTGTGCCCCAGCGATTCCTCGTGGGCTTCCCAGGCCTCGGCGTTATCGAGTGAGTCGCAATCGCGCAGCATCGGGATGCGCTCGCAGCGCTCGGACGCCGCGGCGAGTAGCTCCTCGGGAATCCCTGAGCTCTCGCTGCCAAAGACCAAGTAGTCGCCATCGCGGTAGGTACTTTGCGCATAGGTGCGGCGTGCCTTTTTGGTCAGCAGATGCAGGCGCTCGTCGGCGGGGGAGAGGCCGTTGCGTGCAAGGAAATCCTCCCAGCCGGCATAGGTGGTCACGTCCAAGTTTTGCCAGTAGTCCAGGCCGGCGCGACGCACCGTCTTGTCGTCGAGCGAAAAGCCCAGTGGCTCCACCAGATGTAGACGGGCGCCGGTAACCACGCAGGTGCGGCCGATATTGCCCGTATTGGCCGGAATCTCGGGCGCATACAGCACAATGTTGAACATGAATCTCCTTGGCTCAGAACGAAAAACCACCACGAAGGGTACCTTCGTGGTGGTTTGGCGGTTACGTAAGCGGAAAAATACCCGCTTGGATAAACCTAGGCGCGGTGCCAGTCGGTCAGGCAGGCATCGAGGGAGGCGATGAGCGCATCCTTGTCCATGTGACGGCCGATGATGCACAGGCTCGTCATACGGTCGCCCGTCTCGTCGTCCCAAATCTGCATGATCTCGGGGTTCTCGTCGATGATCTTCTGTTTCTCGCCCTCGGGCGCCGAGTCGACAAACAGGCCGTTCTCCATCAGGCGCATCTGGTGGCCGGCCTGCTCAAACATGTAGCACATGTCCGGGTCGCCGGTCTGCCACAGCGGACCCTTGACGCGGATGACCTCGTCGGGCCACTCCTGCTCAACAAAATCGGTGAACTTCTTCAGGTCAAACGGCTTACGGCGCGAGTAAACAAAGGTCTCGATGTCGTACTCGAGCACCTCGGGGTCGTCGTGCTCCTCGGGATGCTCCATGGCATCGATCCAGGCGGCGGAGTTGTAGGCGCGCATAAAGTCGAAGCGGTCGGTATCGAGCAGCTCCTCCATGGGAACCTCGCCGTTTTGAGCCTCGACGATCACGGCGTCCTTCTGCAGACTGCGCACGATAGCCTTGAGCTCGGCGATCTGCTCAGAGCTCACGGTATCGGTTTTGTTGAGGATCAGCGTGGAGCAGAACTCGATCTGCTGGATGAGCAGGCTCTCGATGTCGTCCTCGTCGATATCCTCGGCCAGCAGGTCGCGACCGCCGTTGAACTCGTCGTACATGCGGGCGCAGTCGACCACGGCCACGATGTTGTCGAGCGCGAGCTTGGGCTCGCCGCCCACCTTGGCCTCGTCGCAGAAGCTCGAGATGGTGTAGGCGATGGGGATGGGCTCGCAAATGCCCGAGGCCTCGATGATGATGTAATCGAAGTTGCCCGAATCGGCGATGCCCTGCAGCTGGTTGGCCAGGTCATCCGAAAGCGTGCAGCAGATGCAGCCGTTGGTGAGCGGGATGAGGTCGTCGGTCTCGGAAAGGCCGCCGTCGGCGATGAGGCTGGCGTCCACATTGATCTCGCCGATATCGTTGACGATTACGGCGGCGCGGATACCGCCATCGTTAGCGAGGATGTGGTTGAGCAGCGTGGTCTTGCCGGCACCGAGGTATCCGGTAAGCATGATGATTTTCACGGGTTTGTTGGGCATGTGCCCTCCTTTGTTAGACATGGCTTACAGTTGAATCATATGCCAAACGCCCGCTCTTATACCCACGCGCTGGCAAATAACACAGGCTACTCCCAGGCTCCCCATACATCGGGGCAATAACCGACGGTGGCCTTTTTGCCGTTACGCACGATGGGCTCGGCTAGAACCTGCTGGTTCTCGAGCAACTTGTCGAAGCGCTGGCTGGGGGTGAGGTGCTGGATGAGCGCGAGCGTCTCCTCGTCCTTGGCCTTGGGGTTGAGCAGCTTGTCGATACCGCCGACCGTCTGCATCACGCTCGTGAGCTCGCCCTTGCTCATCTCCTTTTCCTTAAGGTCAATAAACTGCACCTTAATGCGGCGCTCTTTGAAGAAGCGCTGTGCTTTCTTGGTATCGAAAGACTTTTTGGTGCCAAAAATTTGCACGTTCATGTATTTGTTCCGCCGTTCTACCTGA
>CALLRY010000044.1:0-8724 GCA_938014285.1 uncultured Collinsella sp.
CTGCCGCTTAGGGGACTGCGGAGCGCGGCCGGCAGCTGCGGCGCGCTGCGCCTGCTGCCTGGGGTGACTTTGGGGTCGTGCGGCAGCTGCGGCGCTTCGCGCTTGCTGCTTTAGGTGACTTTGGGGTTGGTGCGAATCGAAGGTGAATGGTTTTCCGCGAAGTGAACGACCTATTTTGGGCCCTTGAAGCATCGGCATATTTTGGCCGCCATTTCCTGCGGTTTTATCGCATGAATCCTGCTGTTTTGCAATCAAAAAATGCGGATGCTTCGGGGCCCTAGTTTTACTCGTTCACTTCTCGGAAAACCATTCACCTTCGTTTTTGCCGGACATCGTTTTGGGCGTTGCGACTCGGTATCGGCCGATATCGAGAGGGAAAATGCCCTCCCTTGGACAATCGAGTCTGTCCGAACGTATCTGTGGGGTTGTCTGCACAATTCGCGGTATTATGTTGCGGAGTTTTGAAAGGAGCCGCTGGTGGTCACGACGACGTTTGCTTCGCCTTTGGGCGAAATCCTGCTTGCCGCTGATGGCCGCGGTTTGACGGGGCTTTGGTTTGAGGGGCAGGAGCACTTTGGCTCCACGCTTCTCAAAGAAGATCCCGAACATGTTGAAGGCGCCGATGCGGTTTCTGGTACCGGTGGGATGTCTTCGGTGAGTCCGGCAAATGGCGCGGCTTCTTCGGTGCTTGAGCGTTCTTGGGCTTGGCTGAATGCTTATTTTGCGGGGCAGGAGCCTCGGTTTACGCCGCCGTTGCATATGATTGGTACGGCGTTTCAGCGCGAGGTTTGGTTTGAGCTGCTTTCAATTCCGCGTGGCGAGGTCGCTACGTATGGTGAGATCGCCCAGCGTGTTGCGGCTCGACATCGTGTACCGGGAAACGAAGCACCCGTTGTGTCTCCCCGTGCCGTGGGGGCCGCGGTCGCGCGAAATCCCATTTCGATCATTGTGCCGTGCCATCGCGTGGTTGCCGCCGATGGTTCGCTCAACGGATATGCCGGTGGGCTTGACCGTAAGGAGTGGCTGCTTCGGCTTGAGGGCGCGTACGGGGACTAACGTTCGAGCACTTTGCATAGCCAAGACGCCGTGAAAGAACGGGATGCGCTTTCCGAATGGCGTCCCAAACGGAAACCGTGTCCCGGAATACAGCCTTAGAGTGGGATGCCGTTTCCGGTTGAGACCACTTGCTTGGACATCTTTCTACGCCCGCTTCTGCAGGGCATAGATCGACTTATCCATGTTGAACAGGTAAGCCGCGACGCAGACGATGAAGAATGCCGGCAGATTACCGAAACCGAAGACTTCGCAGCCAATCAGGATGGGTGCGAGCAGCGTATTGGTGGCGCTGCCAAAGACGGCTGCGTAGCCCAGCGCGGCGCAAAGCGCGATGGACATGCCGAGTTGAGCCTCGTTATGGCGACATCTGGGTAACAGAAAGGCCCGCGTTCCTCAGAGGCAAGATAGGCAATTCTGCTTTTGAGGTAGATCTCAATTCTGCCGACCGCATCAAACATTAACTGCCGGAGGGCTCGGTCAAATTCATACGTGTAGATGATGGTTTCGAATGTTGTGCCTTCGCGAAAGATGGTAATCCCGGACTTGCATTTGGTTTTGTAGGGAAACCAGTAGGCCGACAGTCTGTAGTGGCCGACTTCGACCAAAGCTCGCTCGAGTTCGCTTTGATCAGAGCACTTAAGACCCCTGTATTCTGTCAATAGTGCTATTTGTTCGTTGATGGATATCCGCGACTTCCGGTATTTCATTTAAGCCTCTTGATAGAAAAAGAGCTGGAGTTGCGCATCGTTGAGAGGCTTTCCAGCTTTAGCAAAACAAACTTATAAGATGCGACGGGCCGCGTCAAGATAATTACCGGACGGCCTAGGAGGCGGCTGGTTGGCTGGCTTAAAACCTAGCGCGTGAGATGACGCTCCACGCTATTCAGCGCGCTTGATAGGATGACGAACCACAGTCTTAAGTTTCTCCGGTGCACATTTGCGTGGATCGGAGAGATAGATTTCGTGATGGAAACGGGTGTCTGAGAAGTCGGGGACATAGCCCTGCTCGGTCGTGTATTCATTCATAGCGCCTACGGTCGCCGGTTCGTTGTCGTAGGGCCCGGTGTGCATGCATTGAACGCAGAGGCCCTCGTCAACTTTAAGCAGCTCGACGGCAGAAAAGTCAAGTTTCTTTTTGGTCGTGGCTTCCGCGACTGCCCAGTCAAAGTCATCTCGGGTGACGAAATCGGGCAGGCGAATGCACGAGATAAAGTTGAAATCGTCCTTGCGTACATAATCGATGTCGCCGCTCGGGGAGTCTTGCCACCAGAAACCCTCGAGCGGCGGTACCACAAAGTCGAAATAGCCCTTGATACTCCTTGAGCCTTTCTTCGACATCTTGACGGTATAGGCGATGCCGTAAAGCAGCGGCAGGGCGTTTTGATACTCGCCACCTTCGGTATTTGGGTCGCCCTTTCCGCGAACGGCAACGTAGCTCATAGGCGGGACAGTTACGATACTCGGCTTGCTTGCAGGTTTGTAGAGCTCCTTGCATTCCTTCTTAAAGTCGAACGCCATGTTGGCCGCCTTTCTGCGTATTGGCCTGCTTAGATAGTGGAATCATATCATAAAAACGAACAGCTGTTCGAATGATTCGGCTGACAGATAGAGATGCGTGCGTTGTGTTTGGCGGTCGGCCTGACCCCGTCGATGATTTCTCTGCCTCCCCGGCGCCTCATCTATGGCTGTCGTTTCCCCATATAAAACCTGCCAAAATGAACCTGTCCCTTTTTGGTCGGCGTGAAATGGGTAATACTAAAGAGTTATCCGACCAGATGGGAACCGATCGATGGCCTATATCGAATTCAAAGACGTCATCAAAGCATACGGCGAGGGCGATGCCCGCATCCATGCGCTCGACGGCGCGAGCTTTACCGTTGAGCGCGGTGAGCTCGCCATTATCCTGGGCGCTTCGGGCGCCGGCAAGACTACGGCGCTCAACATCCTAGGCGGCATGGATACGGTAACCTCCGGCTCCGTGACAGTGGACGGGCGCGACGTGAGCTCTGCCAACGAGGCGCAGCTTGTGGAGTACCGCCGCGCCGACGTCGGCTTTGTCTTCCAGTTCTACAATCTGGTTCCCAACCTGACGGCGCTCGAAAACGTTGAGCTTGCAGCTCAGATCTGCCCCGATTCGCTCGATGCCGAACAGACGCTTCGCCAGGTTGGCCTGGGCGAGCGCCTCGCCAACTTCCCCGCGCAGCTTTCGGGCGGCGAGCAGCAGCGCGTGTCCATTGCCCGCGCACTGGCCAAGAACCCCAAGCTTCTTTTATGCGACGAGCCCACGGGCGCGCTCGACTATAAAACCGGCAAGCAGATCTTGCAGCTGCTGCAGGATACCTGCCGCAAGCAGGGCATTACGGTCATCATCATCACGCACAACTCCGCGCTCGCGCCCATGGCCGATCGCCTGATCCGCTTTAAGAGTGGTCGCGTGGAGAGCGAGACGGTCCAGCAAAATCCCGTGCCTATCGAGACGATCGAGTGGTAGCGCCCATGGACCAGGACCGCCAAAACAGCCAAAACCACGATACGGAGCGCGCGGGTCGCGACCGGGAGTTTGCGACCTATCGCACCGCCCAAAGTTCAAACGATATGGTGCCGACGGTTTTTCGCCGCGGTGTCTACCGCACGATTCGCGGCAGCCTCAAACGCTTCTTGTCTATCGTCGTGATCACCGCGCTCGGCGTGAGCGTGATGTGCGGTCTTAAGGCGGGCTGCGAGGATTTGTGCGATTCGGTCGACGCCTATTTTGACCAGCAGAATGTCTATGACATTAACGTGCAGTCGACCTATGGCCTTACGCGCGACGATCTTGCGGCTATCCAAGAGGTCGACGGCGTCGAGACGGCCGAGGGCATCTACACCGAGACCGCCTACACCGCCGTGGGCACAACGCGCGAGCGCGTGGTCGTGCAAAGTCTCTCCAAGGAGAATATCGATCAACCGGTGCTGGTGAGCGGCGATTTGCCCGAGAGCGCCGATGAGGTCGCGGTGACTTCGAAGTTCCTGAAGGCTTCGGGCAAAAAGCTCGGCGATACGGTGAGTTTTGCCGCCAATGACGCGAGCTCATCGAACCAAAGCGCCAAGGACCAGTTTGCCGATGGCGACTACACCATCACGGCCGAGGTTCTCGATCCCACCGACGTGAGCTCCGACTCGACCGTCAACGCCTTTCGCGCTGCTTTGGCTGCGGACTATAAGTTCTATGTGAGCGAGGATGCCGCGACATCTTCTTCCTATTCCGCAGTCCACGTGATCGTCGAGGGAGCCAAGGACCTCAACTCCTATTCGGATGCCTACGCGGCAAAGATCAATGAGGTCAAGGGCAATATCGAGAAGATCCGCGAGGAGCGTGAGAAGGCGCGCGCTCAGGAGCTGACGGTCGACACGCCGGCAAGCTTAGATGCGGCCGAGCGCCAGGCGAATATACTCTTTGGGATTGAACAGGGCAACATCGACCGTATGGCCGAGGGCAGCGAGGAGCGCGTCCAGGCTCAGGCCGAGTTGGACCAGCGCCGCGCCGCCGCCGACCAGCATTTTGCCGATGCCCGCGCCGAGCTTTCCGACCTGGGCGAATGCACCTGGTACATCCAGGACCGCGGCAATATCGCAAGCTACTCGAGCGTCGAGAGCGATAGCTCGTCAATTGAGGCCATCGCCACGGTGTTCCCGTTTATCTTCTTTATCGTCGCCGTGCTCATCAGCCTTACCACCGCCACGCGTATGGTTGAGGAGGAGCGTACGCTCATCGGCCTGTATAAGGCGCTCGGTTATTCGCGCGGGCGCATCCTGTCCAAATACGTGGACTACGCGCTGTGGGCTTGTCTGATTGGCGGCGTGCTCGGCAACATCATCGGATTCGTGGGCCTGCCGCTGTTCCTGTTTACGGTGTTTGACGACATGTACTCACTGCCCCAGATGCTGCTTTCGTACGACATCGTGTCCTCAATCGTCTCGGTGGCGCTGTTTGCCGTGGGCGTGGTGGGCGCCACGATTATCGCCTGTCGTCACGAGATGGCCGAGACCCCAGCCTCGCTCATGCGTCCCAAGGCCCCGCGCGCCGGCTCGCGCATCTTGCTTGAGCGTATCGGCCTTATCTGGCACCGCATGGGCTTTTTGAACAAGGTGGCAGCGCGTAACCTGTTCCGCTACAAAAAGCGTGCCTTTATGACCATCTTTGGCGTCGCGGGCTGCACGGCGCTCGTGATCTGCGGTATGGGCATCCGCGACACGTCGGTCGCGCTGTCGCCCAAGCAGTACGGCCACATCACACGCTACGACCTGCTGGCGGTCGCCAATCCCGACGATTTTTCGCAGACGTGCGCGGCATTGGATGGGCGCAGCGCGGCCAATGATTCCAACGTGACCGTGACTTCGACGCTGCCGATTATGACCGACAACGTTACCTTTACATTCGGCGGAAAGAGCGAGACCGTGCAGCTGATCGTGGTGCCCGATGACCGCACGGGTGACTTGGGCGATTACGTGCGCCTGGAGGATGAGTCCAAAGAACCGCTGTCTTTGCGTGACGGAGACGTGTATCTGAGCAAAAGTTCACAGCTGGTGCTGGGGATTCAGCCGGGCGATACGGCTCACGTCCAGGATTCGTCGCTCAATGTTGCCAAGGTCAAAGTCAGCGACATTTCGCTTAACTATCTGGGCAACACGCTTTACATGACGCAGGGCACCTATGAGCGCGCGTTCGGTCGAAGTGCACGCCTTAACGGCATCTTTGTGCTGCTTAAGGGCTCATCTTCTGACCAGATTGCGTTTAGCAAGAAGATTAAGAGCGATGGTTGGCTCACCATCTCGAGCACGGCCGAACATTGGCAGAACTACGAGGCGAACTTTACGATTATCAATTCTGTCGTGGTGCTCGTGACCTTTATGGCAGCGTGCCTGTCGTTTGTGGTGGTGTTTACGCTGTCCAACACGAATATCTCCGAGCGCGAGCGCGAGCTGGCGACCATTAAGGTGCTGGGCTTCCGCCGTGGCGAGGTGCACCACTACGTCAACAAGGAGACGTTAATCCTCACGGCAATTGGCGCCGCGCTGGGCGTGCCGCTGGGTAGCCTGCTGGCCGAGAGCTTTACGTACATTCTGCAGATGCCGTCGCTCTACTTTGACGTTGAGGTCCAGCCGCTGAGTTATGTGCTCGCCGTAGTGCTTTCCTTTGTCTTTACGTTTATCGTCAACCTCACTACCAATCGCACCCTCAATAGGATCGACATGGTCGGCGCCCTCAAGAGCGCCGAGTAGCCTGTCCTGGGATTCAAGTTATAGCGAGCTGCCGACGCGCCCACAGCAGTATTTTTGCATAAACTGCCCCGCCAAATGCATATTTCGGTGGGGCGATTGCTTTTTGCCCACAGGTGCCCCAGGGGGCGCCGTGCAAATTCCGGAGTATTCAGCATCCCGGGGTCCGCGGGCGCGGGGGCGGGAGTGCAAAACTGCGCTGAAAGCCCCGATTCTGAGTCCCAACGCCTCTAGAGCCGCTTGTTTTTTACAGGATGCAGCCCATGGTGCCTGCCTTTCGCCCAAAATCCAGTATGCAGGCACCCTCGGCTGCTGAATACTCCCAAAAATGCACGCCGCATCCTACCCCAGGCACCTGTAGCTACTCTGCGGGTGCGTGGCCTGATAGTAAGTTGCGGTGGAATAGTTCCTGTTTTATGGCTCTGCTATGCCAAACAGGAACTATTCCACCGCAACATATTGAGAGGGCTCTTGGCTGTTATGCGTACTGACATTTGTCATGAAATGGCAGGCCATTAGGGGTTGCTACTCGTAGTTGCGGTAGGGTTGGGGCAGATTCTAACTAGAAATGGTGGTCGCTACCGGTTGTTCTCGGCATACTCAGCTCATTCGATTACGGTCGCCACATGAAAGGAACTATCATGGATCTTGCGATGGCACAGCGTCTCGTCGATCGCCGCAAAGCTGCCGGTCTTTCCCAAGAGGCGCTTGCTGCTCAGCTTGGCGTAAGTCGCCAGGCTGTCAGCAAATGGGAACGCAGCGAATCCTCACCCGATACCGATAACCTTATTGCGCTCGCCGCGCTGTATGGCGTGTCACTGGATGAGTTGCTATATGGGGAAGCGGCTAGCGATGTCGACACCTCGGCCGACGATGACGTTGACGCCAATAATTCAGGCGAGTCTGAAGGCGCCGAGCCTTCTACCGAGCACGTGGATTCTGACGGCAAGCCACTTGTCGACATTTCTCTCGCACGCGGTATCCATGTTATTGATCCCAACAAAGGCGAAGAGGTCCATGTTGGCTGGAATGGTATCCATGTGGCTAACGAGCGCAAGGGTGAAGAGGTCCATGTCGGGCCGGGCGGATTGCATATCGATACGCTAGAGGACGATGAACACAGCGTACATACCAATGCCGACGGCACCGTCACCGTCGACGGAGAGACCTTTTCGAGCTGGAAAGAGGCACACGACAAGCTCGACCATCATGGCAAGCATTTCCACACTAAGCTCGGTCGCGCATGGAACAAGTTTCCCTTTCCTGCGCTTGTCGTCCTTGCCTATCTCGCGCTCGGCATCATCTGCGGCACGTGGGGCATGGGGCTCTTTCTGGTCTTTCTGATTCCCGTCTACTATGCGATGGGCGACTTCATCGACCGACGTCATCTATCTAAGCTAATCCGCAGCGTCTATCCAACAGCCGCCATTGCCTGGTTCCTCTATATGTGGCTTTGCTTGGCGCAGCCCCATCCCGCATGGGTCATCCTCATCACCATCCCAGTTGTAAAAGCACTCATGCGCTGGTGCCGAAAGCAATGGAAACGCCGCAAACAAGCCTAAGCCGCTCCAACCCGTCAGCAATGCTTGGCCAATACCGCTCGCCCCTTCCGAGCTGCGGTGAAATACGGACCGTTGAGGACCTTGGAGCGTTTAACAGCCCCTATTTCACCGCAACTCACGAATGGAGCGGGCAATTCCAGCGCAGGAATTGGCATTTAACTCACCGCATGCCACGAAAAGGGCTCATCTACTACGATGAACTCGATGAGGCCGACCACATCCATCTTTTTCAAAAATCGGCAAGCTTTCTACCTGCGGTTTTACTTTCACCCTTTTCGGCATGGTTGAAGGCATTCGAATCATCGTAGTAATTAGGCGCATTTTGTAGCAAACGATTCATTCAAGCTCGAACTCGAAGACCGATGGTCCCCTCATCCACGGCTGCGAGCGAAAATACCAAATAGAATAAAAATCGAATGGCTAAGTCTGTTTGGCGAACGGAGGCAATATGGGCAAGGTAGCTGAAAGCGACCGGAAGCTGTTTAAGGAGCTGCTCCCAAAATGGCAAGAAAGCTATATGGAAATGCTCATCGGCCAATACATCGAGATACTAAACGGCGGCAGCGAAGCGTCTAGTAGATTTTGGGCGCTAGAAGAGCGCATCAATAGGGACAAGCTGTCCTCGGGAGTGCTAGCAAACGATATTCGCCGCAGCACCATGCATTATGAGATTGCCAGCTTGCTTTCCGATAACGTGATCACGCTCGACGACCTTGATGGTTTCACCGAAGACATTAAGGGCTACGCACGACGTTGCATCGGTCGGCAAGAACGCTGAGCGACATGCGCATCCACAGGCGCTATACTGCATAAACTGCCCCGTCGAATGTATATTTCGGCGGGGCGGT
>CALLRY010000045.1:0-8724 GCA_938014285.1 uncultured Collinsella sp.
ACGATGACCCTCGGCCTTGGCCTTATGCACGGCGTCGACAACCTCCTGCGACACGTGGTAGCGCTCGGTGTGCATGACGTGCTGCGTAGGGTCGTCCTCCTCCACCAAGCGGAAGGTATCGATGCCCACCTCGAGCTCGACGGCGGCGAACTTGGCACCCTTGGCCTCGATAGCGGCCATGAGCTCAGGAGTAAAATGCAGACCCGCCGTAGGAGCGGCAGCCGAGTGCTCCTCCTTCATGGCGTACACGGTCTGATATTTCTCGGGATCGCCCTCGTAGTCAGTAATGTAAGGCGGCAGCGGCACGTGGCCGGCAGCATGGATGGCCTCGTCAAGCGTGCGCGGCTCGCCGGCGGCATTGCAACCGGCCGGCTCAAAGCGCACCAGGCGGCCACCGCGACTATCGGTGACAAAGTCGACGACCTCGGCCGTCAGCACCACGGGCGCGCCCTCGGGCGCATGGGCGCCACCGGCGCGATACTGAATCTGAGCACCGGGCTTCAGGCGCTTACCCGGCTTGACCAGGCACTCCCAAACATGGCCGAGCGGATCCACGTCCTCGCGGCGCTTGAGCAGCAGCGTCTCGACCACGCCGCCCGAGCCCGTCTTGCGGCCAATCAGGCGAGCCGGCATCACGCGCGTCTGGTTGATGACGAGCACGTCGCCTGGCTCGATATAGTCGATGATGTCACGGAAGATGCGGTGCTCGACGGTACCGCCATGCTCTAGCGGCGTTCCTGTCTCGGAGCCTTTGCGATCAACCACCAGCAGGCGGCAGGAGTCGCGCGGCTCGGCAGGCGCCTGGGCGATGAGCTCTTCGGGCAGGTTATAGTCAAAATCATCGGTACGCATCTTTGCCTCTTTCACAAAGCGCGTCAGTCGAAAAAATCGACTGACGCGCGCATCATTCTCCCCTGTATCCTATCAGCTTGTTGAGAGAAATATAGTATGGCAAACAGATTTGCGACTGTTTTCTCAACGCCCCGCTACTTAAGCGTTGCGTACATCACCGCCTTAATCGTATGCATGCGATTCTCCGCTTCTTGGAAAACACGAGACTTATCGGACTCAAAAACCTCGTCCGTGACTTCCATTTCGGTAACTCCAAACTTCTCGGCAATTTCGGCACCAACAGTAGTATTGGTGTCGTGGAAGCTCGGAAGACAGTGGAGGAAAATCGCCTCGGGCTTTGCCATGGACATCACCTCAGCGGTCACACGATACGGCGACATGAGCTTAATGCGGCTTTCCCACAGCTCTGCGGGCTGACCCATGCCAACCCAAACATCCGTGTAAATTACATCGGCATCACGAGCGCCTTCCTCAATATCCTCAGTAATGGTAATCGTCGATCCATGCTCGGCTGCAATACGGCTACATTCTGCAAGGAGTTCAGGATCATAAGATGTAGCCCCCTCCGAATTTCCCCCGATTGGGCCGCAAGAGCAGAAGTTGATGCCGAGCTTAGCGCAAATGACCATGAGCGAATCGGCAACGTTTCCGGCTGCCTTACCAAAAAATGTAAGTTTCCTTCCCTTGATCTCTCCAAACTCTTCACGCATGGTCAGAATATCGGCAAGCACTTGAGTCGGGTGAAATTCAGTAGTCAGCCCATTCCAAACGGGAACCCCAGCTTTTACAGCAAGCTCCTCAACCTTCTCCTGTTCAAAGCCGCGGTATTCAATTCCGTCATACATGCGGCCAAGGACGCGAGCTGTGTCCTCAATCGACTCCTTTTTGCCCATCTGGGACGAGCCCGGATCCAAATAGGTTACACCCATGCCAAGGTCAAGTGCACCAACTTCGAAGGCGCAGCGAGTACGCGTGGAAGTCTTCTCAAATAGCAAAACAATATTCTTGCCTTCAAGGTATTTATGCGGAACACCGGCACGCTTCATGTTTTTGAAGTTAGCAGAAAGCTCAAGCAGATACTCAATCTCTTCCGTCGTGTAATCAAGCAGCTTCAGAAAACTGCGCCCAGCGATATTAACACCCATATTCGCCATCTCCCATCACAATGGATTTGCAACTAAATATCTTCGCGCCAGAAGGGCATGCTCATGCAGCGCGGGCCGCCACGACCGCGGGACAGTTCCTCGGAGGGAACGACCAAAAGTTCCAAACCGTTCTTGTAGAGCTCATCATTTGTGACAACATTGCGCTCGTAAACACAGACTTTACCAGGAGCAACGGCAAGAGTGTTCGACCCGTCGTTCCACTGCTCGCGAGATGCCTCAACCATATCGCCGGCACCGCACTCAATAAGCTGCACCTTCTCCACGCCAGTAGCCATTTCAAGAATATGTTCAAGCGTGTCATCAATCTCTTGAACAGCGACCATTCCCTCAGAGTCACCACGAGTCAGACGATAAACACGAAGGGTCTCAAAAATACCGGGATAAACTGTGAACTTATCGAAATCCACCATGGTGCAAACGGTGTCAAGATGCATGTAAGCATAGCCGTTGGGGATTTTAATAGCGTAAACGGTATCGATCTCAGAATTCCCAGATCCCCAGAACAAATTCTTTGCAAGCTCCTCAATCGCAGCCGCCTCAGTTCGCTGGCTAATTCCAATAGCCAAGGTATGAGCGTTAATGTTAAGCACATCACCGCCCTCGATATGCCAGGGCTTCTTATGGTCGTACCAAATCGGAGTCCCTGCATAATCGGGATGGTATTTGAAAATCGCTTCATAGAAGGGCACTTCACGATCTCGCTGTTTCCAATACATATGGTGAAGCAGAACGCCTTTGCCCACGGAAGCAAGAGGATCGCGAGAGAAATATGAACTCGGAAGAGGCTTCAACACCAAATCATCGGGCTTCGCATCCTCATTATCCATCATACTAAGCGTAGTCGAAACGCGAGGCAGCTCAAGGTCACGATAACGATACCCCCCCATAGCCTCAAGTACAAACTGATACGAATCTGAAATAGCGTCGAGCTTTTCACGAACAGCCTGCTCAAGCATAGGATTGACAATCCCGCTCTCAGCCATAAATGTATCGGTAAACTCAGCGCGAGCCGAGGGGCATGCATCCAGCGCTTCGGCAACGAGTTTCTCCATATAGAGAACCTCAACACCTTCGCTCCTTAGAAGATCCGCAAAGGCATCATGCTCCTTTTGAGCCACATCAAGATAGAAACAGTCGTGAATCCAGACATCCTCGAACTCTTCTGCCTTTACGTTCACAAGGTCACGACCGGGGCGGTGAAGCACAACTTTTTTGAGCTTACCAATCTCGCTGTGTACATTCAGTCCTTTAGACATTCCTGTTACTCCATTTCAGCCATGAAACCTACAGGGCAATAAGTCCCGAGATTGCCACGAATACGATATTGATGAGTGACACGACCAAGAAGAATTTCCAAACGGTCTTCCACCACTGGCCAAGCTTGATCTTGCACACGCCCAAACCCGCTACAAGAATGGCGCTAGTAGGACAGATCAAAGACATCGTCGCGCTACCCATGGAGAGAGCCCACACGGCAGCCTCGGGATTAAGGCCCATGAGTTCGGTCAAAGGTCCAAAAATGGGAGCGGTCAGTGCTGCAAGGCCAGATGAGCTGGGAACCAGAATCGCCAGGAGGTTCTCAACCGCATAAAGAAGCGTAGTAAAGAGAACCGCCGGGATGCCGCCCAGACCAGTGGCGAGCGCATTGAGGATGGTATCGATGATCATGCCGTCAGAGGCAATGACAAGGATGCCACGCGCAAGTCCAACGACAATTGCCGAGAAAGCAAAGTCAGCGATACCCGCAACAAATTCCTGAGCGATGACATCCTGACTAAAGCCCGCAATAACACCAGCCAACAGGCCCATGGCCAAAAAGACCGCAGAAATCTCGTTCATATACCAGCCCTGGGTCACAAGTCCCCAGATGATAAGGCACATTCCAGCGATAAATACCGCAAGCACGCCTTTTTGACGACCCGTAAATTCCGCGTCAAGGGCAGATTCATCGGCAGCGAACTCGACTTTCTTGGCGATATCATCCTCAAATGTGATCGATGACTCAGGGTTCTTCTTTACCCTTCGTGCATAGAGGACAACCCAAGTAATTGCAACGGCGGTCAAAACAACCCAGGCAATCATACGCAGCCACAGCTGGGGGTTGCCCTGAATACCAAGAATACCTTGCGCAATGAGAACATTAAACGGATTAATTGTTGAGGCGATGTAGCCCGTGCGCGCTCCAACGAACACGACCATGAACGCCGTCATCGAGTCGAAGCCCATAGCCATCATAATTGGCATGAAGATCGCAAAGAACGGGAGAGTTTCTTCCGCCATGCCAAAGCTCGTTCCGCCCAATGCAAAGAGAACCATCGCAATAGGAATAATTAGAATGTCTTTGTTCTTAAAGCGGCGAACGACACGACCCATTCCGCTCGTGATAGCGCCCGTTTTAGTAATAACCTGAAACGAACCGCCCACAATCAAGATGAATGCAACGACCTCAATTGCCTCTTGTATACCGCGCGTTGGAGCCTGAAAAACATCGAAGACGCCTTGTCTGAGATCTACTTCATCCCCGGTTTCCTCGTCAATATATGTCTTTTCACTCTGCTCATACGTACCTGCGACAGTGACTTCACGACCGTTCACCTCCTGACGCTGATAGGACCCAGAGGGAACAATCCACGTGAGAACAGCGAAGATGACCATAAGTGCAAAGATGATCGCATATACGTGCGGGACCTTGAACTGCTTGATGCCTTTCGAACTTTCCGCTGCCATATCTCCTCCTTCATTCCTTTTCCCATCTATCCAGCTGGCACCATAAATGTATGAGGTTGCTCAGCGGTGGTCGGCCAACCATCGCCATCGTGTCGCTTTTCACCTATGAACGGCAGCTAAAGTGACGTTATTAATCAATCTGATATTTAAAATTGATGTTATTTATCAATTACATACGTCTTTTAACTTTTCCGCAACACAACAAGGAACCTGCCTTAGCCTTATATAAAAACCAGCAGGACAGGAGACAGACATGCAAGGCGTACACATAACAAATGAAATCGGTCATTTAAAAGCCGTACTTGTCCATCGACCAGGAACTGAAACACAAAACTACCCTGATGCCGACTTCAGCCAAGTTTTCTCCCTGCGAAAATGGAGCGGTCGTTTTGACCTCGACAAAGCAATACATGAGCACGATTCCATGGTTCAATTGCTTGAGAAGCATGGCGTAGAAACCATTGAAATTAGGGACCTTCTCGAAGACTCACTTGAAACTGAGCCCCAATCACTTAAATGTTTTATTGATGACTACCTCCGTTGCAGTGGGGCAACAGGCAGAGAGTTCCTCGAGACAATAACCCAGCTGTTTGAGAACGCTAAGAACACCCAGGAATTGGTGAATATAGTACTTAACGGCATTCGCTTTGGAGACACTGAGCTATGTTCAAACCAGTCGGAAACACTACGGGCGCTCGTGCACGAGCAATTTGACCCCGCCTCGCTCTTGGTCAATCCCCTCAACACGCTTTTTTTCACTCGTGATCCTGCTGTGGTAGTCGGAGACGGCATCATCCTAAATCATATGTATTGGCCTGAGCGTGATCGTGAGGTCGCCTTATACCGGCAGATATTCACCCACCACAAGATCATGGGAGAAACCCCGGTATGTGATTTGAACAGGAGTAGTTACCATATCGAAGGCGGAGACATTCTTGTTATCAGTGCTAAGACATTATTAGTTGGAATCTCTGACCGAACTGAACCCGCCGCCGTCGAGTCACTTGCCAAAGAGCTCCTGACCTCAAATAAATTCCAGACCACCGAGCTAATTGCGATTCGAGTCCCCTCTGACGGGCTGCGTATCCACCTCGATACGTTCATAAGTAGAATTGATCACGACGCGTTCCTCATCGATCGTGAGATATGCAATGCCGTTGATGCATACAGCATTCAACTAAAACGATCCGGAAAGGGCCTTACGATCACTCCTATCGATCGCACGATTCCGGAAATACTCTCTGCAGCCTGTTGCGAACCAATAAAAGTAATTGACTGCGGAGGCGGGAATCAAACCGCCTACGAAAGAGAGCGCCGGAACAACGCAACGTCTATCC
Organism: uncultured Collinsella sp.; assembly: GCA_938014285.1. Lineage (GTDB taxonomy): Bacteria > Actinomycetota > Coriobacteriia > Coriobacteriales > Coriobacteriaceae > Collinsella. Next base: position 6,083 of record CALLRY010000045.1, read on the forward strand.
TTGCGCTCTCGCCAGGAAAACTATGCGTATATGAAGAAAACGTTTGGACCAACGAAGCGCTTGAGAAAGCAGGAATGGAATTATTCCCGTTATCCATTGACGAGCTCACCAAAGGCTATGGTGGCACAAACTGTCTATGCCTCCCTCTGTGGCGAGAGGATCTATAGCCATGGGCTTCGGGGCAAATATTCGTAAACTCCGCACCATGGAGCATCTTGGTCAGGCGCAACTTGCAGAGATGTTGGGGGTATCTAAAGAGAGCGTTTGTCGTTGGGAAGTCGGTATGCCCCCCGTGAGCGCCATATTGAAAAGTTACAAGCGCTCTTCGGTTGCACCCGCGATGAACTTGTTGGCGAGGAAAACGGTTTGGCCGTAAAGCTCGCAAATAAAAGAATCGTCACCGACGAAGACCCTGCTATCCACGAAATGGAGGGCGCATTTCCCGTCATCGATATCGAATCTCAAAAGCGCCGCATCACGCACAGCCAACAAAATGCTTGCGCGCCTGTAGACGTAGCCAAGCGTCACCCACATAGCGTTTTCGTTAAAATCAAAGGTGACGAAATGTCCCGCATTTACCCTCCCGGCAGCTTACTACTTGTCGATACCACCGCAAAGCCTTGGAACGGCTGTGCTGTATTGGCGCTCGCAGACGGTAAAACACCGGTAATTAGGCGATTTGCAGAAGGAAACGACATGATTGTGCTGTCGTCCCATTCATATGCAACAGCAAGTCCGGATCTGATGTTTAACAAACGGAGGATTAGAATCATAGGAGTCGTCGTTTGGTATCAAGCGAGCCACGATCACACGCTTAATTAAATCGACTTTCCCAAAAACGGCCGTACCGCACAGACAGCTCAAAGCCCCAGCCCAAATGAACTACTTTTTGGACGCTTTGCGCTCGTCGCGGATGCGGGCGCGGTCCATGGCCGCCTCGACGGCCGAGAATCGGCAGCCGCAGTAATTCTGCCGGTACATGCCCAGCTCGCGCGAACGGCGTGTCGCCTCGGGGTAATACGGGCGAAAATCGCGAATCACCGGGGTGAGCCCATGTGCCGCCGCCAAGCGCTCAAGCACGTCATTGCAGGTATCGAACAGCTGGTACGGCGAGACGGCGAGCGTCGTGCCCACAAACTCAAACCCGCGCTCCTGGGCCACGCGGCACGCCTCGGCCAAGCGCAAGGCATAGCACGCGCGACAGCGACGAGGCCGATCGGCACCCAGCGGTGCCACGCCGGTCTCCCAGCGATCGCGGTCCTCCCCTGCCTCGATGAGCTCGATGTCGCCATCGGCACACCACCGGCGCAGCTCGTCCAAGCGGCGCTGCCATTCATCGCGCGGTTGAATATTGGGGTTGGTCCAGCAAATCGTGAGCTCAAATCCCTCCTCGCGCAGCAGGCGAACCGGCTCAAGCGAGCATGGTGCACAGCACGCATGCAGCAACAACGACTTCATCGACATCTCCTCACCCAAAAAAGCGCACGCCAAAGGACGTATCCTCGCAGGCGACAATGCGGCGGTCGCGCAAAATGGTCCGCACGTAATACCAGTCGCCCACACAGCCCGACAAATGCAAGCCGGCCGCCAGGTAGCACAGCAGCGGATGGCCCGAAAACGCAAACCCCAGGGCAAGCGTTGTCGTCACAACAACCGTCGGTGCCAGGCAAACCGCCACGTACCGCCGGCGAGAATACACAACGCCTTCGGCGCAGGCATAGATCATCGCTGTCTCGCGATTCGCCCCAAAGGTCACCTTCGCGCCCGCAGGCGCCAGCAGCTTAAAAAACACACCGTGCACCAGCTCGTGCACGGCGAACGACGCCATTGAGATCGCAGCCAAGCCGACTATCCAGCCCACGACCGCCGTCCAACCGCCCGCGTCAGCCGCATCCAGGTCCGCGGGTCCGCCCAGCAGCATAAACACCGGCACCAGGCACACGGCAAATGCGCCGAGCACGGCCATCCCCCACACAAAGCAGGCGTGCAGAAAATCCTCGTCCTCAAACGCATGTATGTTGGAAATCTCATTCATAGCATCTTAGGATAGCGCCCCTGCCACGTACCCGTCCGCATGTGCGATAATGTCGAACGATATGCACGAATTGACCACCGCGTCGCCAGGCCTTGCGCCCGGCCGCGCTCTCACCATATGCGAAGGAGTCCCATGGCATCCAAATACTCCATGAACGACCGTCCCAGCTGGCCTCGCCGCGCCATCGTTACCGCCGGCGAGCCCTACGGCAACAAGGGCCTTCACTTTGGCCACGTCGGTGGCGTCTTTGTCCCGGCCGACTTCTTCGCCCGCTTCCTGCGCGACCGTCTGGGCCGCGAGAACGTCATCTTCACCTCGGGCACCGACTGCTACGGCTCGCCCATCATGGAGAGCTACCGCAAGCTCAAGGAGAACGAGGGCTACGACAAGTCCATCGCCGAGTATGTCGAGTCCAATCACTCCCGCCAGGCCGCGACCCTCAACAACTACAACATCAGCTGCGATATCTACGGCGGCTCGGGCCTTGAGCCGGCTGCGCAGATTCACAACGAGGTGACCGCCGAGATTATCGAGCGTCTGCACGAACAGGGCACCATCTCCAAGCGCTCCACGCTGCAGTTCTACGACGCCAAGGCCGGCACGTTCC
>CALLRY010000046.1:0-1307 GCA_938014285.1 uncultured Collinsella sp.
GCACTTAATGTGCTCTTCGTGCGAGTCAGGACCTGACCGAGCGAAAACCAAGCAGGCGGACACGCCGACGGGCAAGGGAGAGATATATGGAAGAGATGCCCAAGAACTACGATCCGTCGACCAACGAGCCGGCGATCCTGCAGAAGTGGCTCGACGGCGGCTACTACAAGCGCCGTGAGGGCGTGGGCGACTGCACCGTCACCATTCCGCCTCCCAACGTTACCGGCAAGCTTCACATGGGTCACGCTACCGACGACTCCATCCAGGACGCCATCATTCGTATGGCCCGCATGCGCGGCAAGTCCACGCGCTGGGTGCTCGGAACCGATCACGCCGGTATCGCCACGCAGACTAAGGTCGACAAGAAGCTCAAGAGCGAGGGCATTAGCCGCCTGGAGATCGGTCGCGACAAGTTTGTCGACGCCTGCTGGGACTGGACCCACGAGTACGGCGGCATCATCGTCGAGCAGATCAAGCGCATGGGCTGCTCCGTCGACTTCGATAACGAGCGCTTTACCATGGACGAGGACTATGCGCAGGCCGTGCGTAAGGTCTTCTGTGATTGGTATCATGACGGCCTGATCTATCGCGGCAAGCGCATCGTCAATTGGTGCCCCAACTGCACCACCGCCATCTCGGACGACGAGGCCGAGTACAAGGACGAGAAGGGCCACCTGTGGCTCCTGCGCTACCCGCTGACCGAGCCGGTCAACGGCCAGGACTACATCGTCGTCGCCACCACGCGCCCCGAGACCATGCTCGGTGACACGGGCGTCGCCGTTTCCCCGAAGGACCCCGAGAAGGCCGCCTTCGTGGGCAAGACCGTCAAGCTTCCCATCGTCGACCGTGAGATCCCCATCTTTGAGGATTGGCATGTCGATGCCAACTTCGGTTCCGGCTTCGTTAAGGTCACCCCGGCCCACGACCCCAACGACTACGCCATGGGTCAGGCTCACGACCTGCCGCAGATCAATATCTTCGACGAGCACGCGGTGGTCGTCGAAGGCTACGGCGAGTTCACCGGTATGACCCGCGAGGAGTGCCGCGAGGCCGTCATCAAGTGGTTTGAGGAGCATGACCTGCTCGATCACGTGGAGGATCACGACCACTCCGTCATGCACTGCTACCGCTGTGACGCCGCGCTTGAGCCGTGGCTGTCCGAGCAGTGGTTCGTGGCCGTCGACAAACTCAAGGGGCCGGCGCTTGACGCCGTCAACTCCGGTAAGGTCACCTTCCACCCCGCGCGCTGGACGCAGACCTACACCACCTGGATGGAGAACCTCAAGGACTGGTGCATCTCGCGCCAG
>CALLRY010000047.1:0-15766 GCA_938014285.1 uncultured Collinsella sp.
CCCGCCAAAAGAGGACGGGTTTATTTTGGCAGGTTTTATCTGGGAAAACGCAAGCGAGGCCACGCCGAAGCCACCGTCATCAGCCTCGGCGCATACCTTTAGCGCACGGCCCTGACCGCCGCCGTCAGATCGAACAGCGTATCGAGCACGGCCTCGCAGCCGTCCGCCACGTCCTGCGGCAGCGGCAAGATATCGGGCACAGCAAAGACATGGCAGCCGGCCGCGATGCCAGAGACGCAGCCGTTGCGTGAGTCCTCGACCACCGCACATTCCTCGGGAGCAAAGCCCGCGCGCTCGCAGGCGAGCAGGTAGATCTCGGGATCGGGCTTGCCGTTCAGGGTATCCTCGTTGCAGGTCACCGTCTCAAACCTATCAAAGAGGCCGACCGTCTTAAGGTTGCGCTCGGCCGCAACGCGGCGCGACGACGTCGCAAGCCCCACGTGATAGCCCGCAGCCAGCAGTCCGTCTATGCACTCGGCGGCGCCGGCCTTAAGCTCCAAGTCGGTCTTGGCCATCTCGTTGTGAAGCTCAATGTTGCGGGCATAGAGCGCCTCGACGGTTTCGCCCTTGCCGTAATGCGCCTCAAGGATGTCTTTGACATCGGCGTTCGTACGGCCGATAAACTGATGGGTCAGCGTATCATCGATCGCGATCCCCAGCTCGGCAGCACCCGCCTTCCATGCCCTCATGTCCAAACGTTCGGTATCGATCAGCGTTCCGTCCATGTCAAAAACAACAGCCTTGATCATATCGACCCCTTCATCGGCTTGCGTTGCCGCAGATCTACTGCACGTCAAAACTTGTATATAACGTATATATCATATCGTACTTTTGTTACATAGACAGAAGCCTTATGACAAGCAGCGCGGCAGGACCATAACCTGCCACAAAGGGACAGGTTTATTTGGGCAGGTTTTATCTGGGAAAACGCAACCAGGGCCGCGACGCCCATATAGCATCGTGGCCCTGTTCCTTGGAGAAGGATCAATTGATTAAGCGGGCAGACTACGTCTAGCCCTCGAGCCCGGCGTTGATAAGCTCGGCGATCTCGGCGGGATCGGTGCTTTCGCGCACCTTGTCGCGGAAGCCGGCATCCATCAGCATCAAGGCTGCCTTGGAAAGCAGGCGCAGATGCGTGGTGCCAGCCTCACCGGCGGGTACGTAGAGCGCAAGCGCCACATCGACGGGAACGTTATCAAAGCTTGGCCACTCAACGGGCTCGCTCATCTTAAGCACGGCCACGCCCGGCGTGTGAACCGCATCGCTCTTGGCATGCGGAACGGCAAACCCGGCGACAAGACCGGTCTCGGCCTCGTTCTCGCGCGCAATGAAGGCGGCCTCTACGGCAGATGCGTCATCGGCAAAGCCAAGCTCGACGCCCTGCTCGGACAAATAGCGCAGCGCATCCTCGCGCGAGGCGGCGGCGTAGCCGATCGTCACCTGGCTGGCAGATACAAATCCCATGGAAAACCCTCCTTACAACACGGACCTGACCGCGGCTTCGATACCGTCGGCGTCCAAACCGTACTTGTGCAGCAAATCGACTGCGGGACCGGACTCGCCGTACACGTCGCGCACACCGACGCGGCGCATCGGCACCGGATGCTGCTCCGCGAGTACCGAGGCCACGGCCTCGCCAAGCCCGCCGACAATCGAGTGCTCCTCGGCAGTGACCACACGACCAGTCTTCTTGGCGCTGGCAATCACTAAGCGCTCGTCGAGCGGTTTGATGGTATGCATGTTGATGATCTCGGCATCGATACCATCAGCAGCGAGCGCCTCGGCAGCCTCAAGTGCCTCGGCGACCATAAGGCCGCAGGCAACGATGGTCACATCGGACCCCTCGCGCACGACCACACCGCGACCAACCTTGAACTCGTAGTCCTCATGGTCGTTGATGACCGGTGTCGCCAAGCGGCCAAAGCGCATGTAGACCGGACCCTCAAACTCATAGGCGGCGCGCACGCAGGCGCGGGCCTCGACATCGTCGGCAGGGACGATCACCGTCATGCCCGGAATGGCGCGCATGAGCGCGATGTCCTCGCAGCACTGGTGCGTGGCGCCATCCTCGCCTACCGAGATGCCGGCATGGGTGGCACCGATTTTCACGTTGAGGTGCGGATAGCCGATGGAATTGCGCACCTGCTCGTAAGCACGGCCGGCGGCAAACATGGCAAAGGTGCTTGCGAAGGCAACGCGGCCCGTGGTTGCGATACCGGCCGCAAGGCCCATCAGGTTGCCCTCGGCGATGCCCGCATCGTAAAAGCGCTCGGGATGGGCAGCCTTAAACTTGCCCGTCTGCGTGGCAGCCGCCAGGTCGGCATCGAGCACCACAAAGTCATCGTGCTCGTTGCCCAGCTCGACGAGCGCCTCGCCATAGCTTACGCGCGTGGCGACTTTTTTGACCTCTGCCATTAGAGCTCCTCCCCTGCTGCGGTGAGCTCGGCCATGGCCCGCTCAAACTGCTCATCGTTGGGCGCCTTGCCATGCCAGCCCACCTGGTTCTCCATAAAGGAGACACCCTTGCCCTTTACCGTCTCGGCGATAATGGCGACGGGCGCGCCAGCCACCTCGCGAGCAGCGGCGAAGGCAGCCGCGATCTGCGCCATGTCATTACCATCGGCCAGCTCGATCACATGCCACTTAAAGGCGCGGAACTTGTCGGCGAGCGGCATAGCCGAGTTGACCTCGTCGATCGTGCCGTCGATCTGCAAGCCGTTGTGGTCAACGACGGCAACAAGGTTTTCAAGCGCATGGTTGCCGGCAAACATGACCGCCTCCCAGACCTGACCTTCCTCGCACTCGCCGTCCCCCAGCAGCGTATAGACACGGTAGCTGTCGCCCCAATGTTTGGCGGCAAGCGCCATTCCAACTGCAGCGGAAATGCCCTGACCGAGCGATCCTGTGGACATGTCGACGCCCGGCGTGTCATTCATATTGGGATGGCCCTGCAGACGACTACCGATATGGCGAAGCGTCTCGAGCTCTTCGACGGGAAAATAGCCGCGATTTGCCAACACCGAATACAGGCCCGGCGCCGCGTGACCTTTGGAGAGCACAAAGCGGTCGCGATCAGCCTTGCGAGGGTCGTCGGGATCGATATTCATTTCCTCAAAGTACAGATAGGTCATGATGTCGGCAGCGCCGAGCGATCCACCCGGATGTCCCGACTTGGCCGCATGAACCGCAGTCACGACACCCTTCCTGACCTCATTGGCGAACTTCGCCAGCTCCTGGTTGGTCATACGAATTCCTCTCTTGAGAACAACCCCGGCACCGGATGACGCGATGCCGGGGCAATCCACTCGTTTAAGCCTGCGCGACGACCTTCTGCCAGTCAGCCTCGAAGGAGGCGAGACCCTGGTCGGTCAGCGGGTGGTGCAGGCACTTCTCAAGAGCGGCCATAGGCACGGTCGCGATGTCGGCACCAAGAAGAGCCGCCTGGGTCACGTGGTTGGGCGTGCGGACCGAAGCGGTGATGATCTCGACGGTGTCGTCGACGTTCTTGCCGATCCAGTCGTAGTTCTTAATGCAGGTCACGACGTTGTCGAGCTGCGAGATACCGTCCTCGGCGATATCGTCGAAGCGGCCGACGAACGGGCTGATGTAGCGAGCGCCGGCGTTGGCAGCCATAAGAGCCTGCGTCGGCGAGAAGACGAGCGTCATGTTGACGCGCACACCCGCATCGGCCAGCGCGCGGCAGGCGGCGAGGCCGGCCTCGCACACGGGAAGCTTGACCACGATGTTGGGGGCGAGGGCGGCGAGGCGCTTGCCCTCCTCGATCATGCCCTCGGCCGTGGTGGCGGTAGACTCGGCAGACACGGGCAGACCCTCGCAGAGCTCGGCGATCTTGAGCATATGGGGCTCGAAGTCGGAAAGCTTACCGCCGGTCTTGGCGTACAGAGACGGGTTGGTGGTAACACCGGCCAGGCAACCCCAGCTCTTGGCCTCGGCGATCTCGTCAAGGTTGGCGGTATCGATAAAGAACTTCATGGTGCAAACTCCTTCGAAGGAATCTAGAACTCAAAATAGGACAAAGGGGCTGTCCCTTTGTCCTATGTGCCGGGCCTGCAGCTGGGACATACCTCAGGCCCGACGTCGTGTAGGAAAAACTACTTAGTCCTCAAGAGCCTTCTCGATGCGGCTCGTGACGCCCTTAAGATTCAGGCCCACAACATACTGCTTGATCGGGCGCTTGATGTGCTCGATTACGAAGCGCTTGCCGTCGATGTCCTGAGCAGCAAGGTTGCGGAAGAGCTTCTCGATCTGCTCCTTGACCTCGGGGTCGTTGAACGCATAGTGACCGGAAACATCCAGAATCTTCAGGCTGAGCTCATCGTCGGCAAGGATGTCATCGACCTGCAGGTTAACGTCATCGCCAGTCATCCACTTACGCCAGCGCTCGGTCTTGATAGCCTTGACCAGCAGCGTGTGATACAGGTCGGAAGGATCATCACACAGGCCGTTGTCGACCAGGATCTGCTCGGTAGCGCAGAGCTTGAGGTAGGCGCGGGTCTCCTCGGTGCCATACTGCGGAGCAACGTTGGAGGCAGTCACGTGAGCCGGGATGTGCTCGAGCAGCGTCGCGTCGTCTAGGTAGTCGGCGTTGTGCTCCTTCAGGCCCACACCGTAGCGCTTGGCCATATCGGCAAGCTCGCGAGCGTTCTTAAAGTTGTAGTGACCGACCTGCTCCGTCCAGCGGGTCTGGCCGACGATGAAGGTGGGCATGGGGCATCCGCGCTTCTCGAGCTCGGGCTGCAGCTGGGCGATGAACTCCTCGTACTTGTCGGTGGAGGTCAGACCGCCATTGGTCTCCTCGGTGCCGACCTCGTAGGCGACCTCGGGAAGATTATGCTCGCGACGATACTGCTCGAGATAGTCGATAAGGTCGATCGTGCGGCGAAGCACCACGTCGAGCGGGATAACCTTACCGATCTGATACGGGTCCTTGGTCGGGTCAACCATCAGCAGATCGAAGCCTGCCTCCATATCGGCGACGAAGGACTTACGAGCGAGCTCCATGGCCTCATCCTCGGGCAGGTGGGCGTTGCGCTCCTCGTCGCGCTGCCACGGACCGCCGTGATCGCGGCACAGGTAGTACGGACCGGTATAACCCACCTCGTCGGCGACCTTCTTGATGTCGGCGGCAAAGCGCGTCTGGTCCCAGCCGTTCACGTAGCCGGCGCCCATCTCGTCCATATCGACCTGGTTGCGGCTGGCGATGAACATGGGCGGGAAGTCCTCGTCACGGGCGAGCTCGAACACGGCCTGGATCAGGCTGGGGCTCATGGGGCCAATACCGACCATGGTTGCGTGGTCGCCGCTGTCCTGCAGCTTGAGCATGCCCTGAACGGACTGGTGGATGGTGAGGTTGGACAATTTGTTCTCCTTCTCCTGAGGATTTTTGACAAAAGTTCCCTGGGGCCCGGGTTCGGACCCTTTCAGTACGGATGGATTTTGTTGTTGAAGAGCGGTTGCGCGGAGTCAAATCTAGCCCTCCGCGCAACCGGAGTCCGTTACGGGTTACTTAGCCTGCTTATCGAGCGTGGGCTTCATGGCAATCAGGATCGCAGCGGCAACCACGGAGCCAATCACGATGTCCAGGCAGAACAGCGCGACATTGTTCGTGGCCAGGGCGACGATAAAGCCACCATGCGGGACGTAGCAGTCGATACCCTGGAAAGCGGCGAGGGCAGCGCCCACGGCAGAGCCGATGCAGATGCCGGGCAGGGTGTGGCCAAGGTCCTTGACAGCGAAGGGAATGGCACCCTCGGTAATGCCGATGCAGCCCATGAACAGTGCGGAGATCCCCATCTGGCGGTCAGCGTCATCGAACTTGTTCTTGGCGATAAGCGCAGCAAGGCCGCAGGCGATCGGGGGAATAGCGACGGCAACGCGGAACATACCGTTGGGGCCGTAGATGCCGGAGGCCATGATGGCCATGGTGAAGGTCGAAGCGGTCTTGTTGATGGGGCCGCCCATATCGAAGGCGGTCATAACGCCAATGACCAAGCCCAGGACGACGGCAGAGCCGCCCTGCAGGCTTCCGAGCACGCTGGTGAGCCAATCCATCACAAAGCCAAGCGGCGTAGCCAGGATGTAGATGTAGGCCATACCCAGGACGAGCGAGGTCAGAATCGGGATAATCAGAATCGGCATGATGGTCTGGATGGTGTTGTTGACCTTCCAGGTCTTCATCCAGCGGACAAAGTAACCGCAGATGACAGCCATGATCATGGCGCCCAAGAAGCCGGTCGAAACGCTGTTGCCGCTCGGTGTGACGACGGCGTTGTTAACCAAGTAGCCCAGGACGAAGCCGGGGGCCAGTGCGGGCTTGCCGGCCATCGAATAGGCGATGTAGGCAGCCAAGACCGGAATCATCATGGAGATGCCGGCCATGCCGATGGTGTTAAGGCTCACCATCAACGGGTTGGTGACCTCCATGCCGCTAGCGCCGGCAGTACCGGATGCCAACGAGAATGCAAGGAACACGCCACCGATAACAACAATGGCGATAAAATAGGAAACGCCGGTATTGAATGCATTGAGCAGCGTCTTGCCAGGATCGGCAAAGATGGACTGCTTGGGCGCCGGTGTCGGGGCCTGCAGGGCAGCGGAGACGGCCTTCTTCTCTGCCTTGGCCTCGGCCTTGGGCGCGTCAACGGCACCGCCCGTCGCCTTGATAATCTCAACAGCCTGATCGATGATTTTGACCGGATCGGCAATCACATCGGAAGTACCGACCTTGAGGAACTTGCCCTCGGACATCTTCTGCTCAAAGCGATCCTCGTTCTCGACGCCCACGTCGACGGACTCGAGAACCAGATCGGCGGAATCAACGTCTTCCTGTGTGAGCTCGTTCTCGATACCCAGGCCACCCTGAGCCTCGACCTTGCACTCAATGCCACGAGCGGCGCATTCATCCTGAATCGCCTTCTGGGCCATATACGTGTGGGCGATTCCCACGGTACAGGCGGCAACGCCTACGATCTTCATTGCTTCCCTCTTTTCATAGAGTTGCGTGCGCAAGACACCGTTTGCGGAGGCCTCCGGAGCATCCCCTGCCATTTGGACTTGCTGTCTTTTCGACAAGACCAATATAGGTGCTCGCCATTCTTAATGCCAGCTCATTTCGGTAAACGCGCAGCTCAGAGCGTTGGTTATGCTATTTGGTTATGCGTTTAACCAAAAATAAATCCTGCGATTTTGCCCTCGATTTCAAAAGTCAAGAAATATTTGATTTTCTCGGCAGACGGCAGATGCGCATGCCGGTCACATATTTCGACTCCACCCGTGCGCCACATTTGCTGCATACTCATATGGAAGGAAATGGTCGCCCACCGAAGTGCGCCCCCACCAAGGCTCAAAGTCATCATGTTTGAAAATGCTCTTCTGTCGGAAGGAGTCGCTGTGGCAAAACAGCGCGTTACGATCGCAGACGTAGCTCGAGAGGCGGGAACCTCGACGGCAAGCGTCTCGTACTACCTCAACGGCAAACGAGATAAGCTCAGCGAGAAAACGCAGGCAAAGATCGCGCGCGTCATCAAGGAGCTCGGATACGTTCCCAACGCCCAGGCGCAGACGCTCACCGGCAAACAGACCCACGTCATCGCCATCATCATTTTGGATAACACCAACAAATGGGCGGGCCTCGTCCTCAATGGCATGGAACAGGTCATGCTCCCTGCAGGTTACCAGACGGTCGTTTGCACGAGCAACTTCGATCCCGACACCGAGCTCATGTACGTCGACAAGATGCTCTCGCTGGGCGTCGATGGCTTTATCATCCAGCCCACGGCAAACTTCAAAGCCGTCCATGACCGCATTAGGCGCGCCGGCAAGCCGGTCGTCTTCTTCGACGCCGCCATCTATAGCCCCGGCACCAGCTGGATCAAAACCAACCTCTACGACGGTGTGTACAACGCCACGCAGGCGCTTCTCGATGACGGCTATGAAGATTTCTTTTCCATCGCCGCCAACATGACCGAAATGCGCACCCGCATGGAGCGTTTCCAGGGATATGCCGAGGCACTGGCTGCGAACGGGCAACTATGCAAAGCCATCCCCATCGATCACAGCAAGCCGTCAATCAGCGAACTCACCGAGTACTTCAAGTACAAGTTCAATCCCGCCAAACGCACGCTCATCTTCGTGCAAAACCAATGGGCACTCCCCCGTGTCTATAAGGCGCTTCAGCCCATGGCCCATCTGCTTCCACAGCAAATCGGCCTTTTGGGGCTCAACTGCGAGGATTGGACCAATCTCACCACGCCCACCGTCTCCACCATCATCGAGCCCGTCGACCAGGAAGGCCGCGAGGCAGCCGAGATACTGCTCGCCCTGCTTGACGGCAGCAGTGAACCCGGCGAGCAGCGCATCCTCGAGTGCAAGCTCAACTGGCTCGACTCCACCTCGATCTAGGCCGCGGGACAAATTAATCAGGAGTGTTTGTCCCAGATCTTAAGTATTTGTTCGATAGAACGACCCGTGGCGGCACCTGCTAGACTGGTAGGTTCCCAACCGTCTAGCCAGGAGCCACCATGTCGCGCAAGTCCGCCTACAAGCAAGTTCTTTCCATCGGCACCGCCGTGGTGCTGGGGTTTGCGCTGTTTACGGGATCGCTCGACGGGGCACCCAAGCTGCTGTCGCCGCAAAGCGATGAGCAGGCGGCGGCTCTGGCCGAGAAGCAGAACGAGAGCCCCAGCCGCACCGACGACGAGGCGGACCTGGTCGTCCGGCTCGAATCGGGAACAGCGAGCTCCGCGGACTCCCAAAGCAATCAGGACTCCGGCGATGGTTCCGAATCCACCACGACGGACACCGGTGACGACGCCTCTGCGGACAACGCCGCCACCCCCATTGACGAGGTCGAAAACCCCGACCTTAACCGCGCCCGCGGTGTTTATCTTAGCAGCATTCCCGACTACGCCGGCAACCCCTACGTTGCCCTGCGCGCCGACAGCACGCACCCGTTGGGCACGCCATCGTTCACGCTCGATGAATACGAGCGCGCTACCGAAGAGGGCAGCTTTAAGAAGTTCTCCAAGCTCGACAGTCTGGGTCGCACCCGCAAGGCGCTCGCCTGCGTTGGCCCCGAGTCGCTCGGCCAGGGTAAACGCGGCGATATCTCGCGCATCCACCCCGCCGGCTGGCACCAGCAGCGCTACGACTTTATTCCGGGCCAGAGCCTCTACAACCGTTGCCACCTTGTCGCCTGGTCACTCTGCGGCGAAAACGCCAACCGCAAGAATCTCCTCACCGGCACGTACTATCTCAACGAAACGGGCATGTTGCCTTTTGAGGAGCAGATCCTCGACTATATCCGCGACACGGGCAACCACGTGCTCTACCGCGTCACGCCCATGTACAACGAAGAGGAACTCGTCTGCCGCGGCGTTCGTCTGGAGGCACAGTCGGTCGAGGACCACGGCAAGACCCTGTGCTTCCACGTGTACTGCTACAACCTGCAGCCGCACGTGCAGATCGACTACGCTACCGGCCGCAACCAGGCATCGGGAGACTAGCGCCGACCGCGCCGCCCGTAACCCATAAAAATGATCCGTTTCCCTCCGTCGCATACGGATCAAATAAGGCCGCACCGGTTACCCAGGGCGGCCTTTTCGTCAGCACCTACATTGCAGGCAACGCCACACGCTACTTGGCGCGACCCTCCTCATAGCGCTCGACCAGCTTGGCCTGAACGTCATAAGGCACCTGCTCGTAGCCAGCGGGCTTCATGGTAAAGTCACCCGTACCGCGCGTGATGGAGCGCAGGCGCGTCGAGTAATCCGTCAGCTCGGCGAGCGGCGCCTGAGCGATGACCACGGTGTCGCCGCGCTCATCGGTCTCCATGCCCGTCACGCGACCGCGCGAGGCCGAGATATCGCCCATCACGGCGCCGGCGTAGCTCTCGGGAATAGTCACGGTGATCTCCTCGATGGGCTCCAGCACCACCGGGTCGGCATCGACGCACGCCTTGCGCAGACCGATGCGAGCCGCCGCGCGGAACGCCATCTCATTGGAGTCGACGCTGTGATACGAGCCGTCGTACACCGCGACGCGTATGCCCGTGAGCGGATAGCCGGCGATAATGCCGTCCTTCATGGTCTCCTGGACGCCCTTATCCACGGCGGGGATGAGCGAGCGCGGAATGCGGCCACCCACGACCTCGTCCAAAAACTCATAGCCGTCACTCGTGCCGTCGGGCCCAATAAGCGGCTCCACGCGCAGCCAGCAGTCGCCGTACCGGCACCACCGGTCTGCTTCTTGTGGCGACCTTGGGCGCTCGCCGTGCGGCGAATGGTCTCGCGATACGGAATGCGGATCGGCACGCTCTTAGCGACGACCTTGGTGCGGTCCTCCAGACGGTTGAGCAGCACCGAAACCTGTGCCTCGCCCACCGCGGAGATGATGGTCTGACCGGTCTCCTCGTCGCGGTCGATGCTCATGGTCGGATCGGCCTTGCAGGCCCTCTCGATAAACGTGTAGAGCTTCTCCTCGTCGCCACGATTCTCGGCCTCAATGGCGATGCGGTACTGCGAGTTGGGGAACTTAAACGCCGCAGCCTCGACCTTGCCGGTAATCGAGAGCGTATCGCCCGTCTCGGCCGCCAGCTTGGGCGCCACGATGATGTCGCCGGCATAGGCGTGGCCGACCTCGGTCATGTCGCGGCCGCACATCACATACAGGTGAGCCAGACGATCGCTCTTGCGGGTACGCGCGTTGACCAGCTCAAGGCCCGGCTCCAGCGTACCCGTCAGCACCTTGATAAAGCTGATGCGACCCTGCTGCGGATCGGCCAGCGTCTTAAACACAAACGCCACCGGACGGTCGTCGTCGCTCGAGATCTTGAGCGAATCGCCGTCGATAAGCGGCATCTCGCCGTAATCGGTCGGCGCCGGGAAGTACGTAGCGATATCGTCCATCAGCGAGTTGACGCCCTGCTCCTTAATGCAATCGCCCGCAAAGACCGGCACAAAGATGCGCTCGGCGATCGCCTTGGACAACAGGCCCTCAAGCTCTTCCTGCGTCAGCGTCTCCTCGTCTTCGAGGTATTTCATCATCAGCTCGTCGTCGGCCTCGGCCACGAGCTCGCACAGATGGTCGTGAGCCTCCTCGGCCTGGGCACGATATTCCTCGGGGATCTCCGACTCAACGGCCTCAGCGCCGTTGCAGTGGCGTGCCTTCATGCGCACCAGGTCGATGATGCCGTCAAAGTCCTCGCCCTCGCCCCAGGGGAGGGTCACGGCGCCCAGGCGCGTGCCAAAGCGCTCCTGCAACAGCTCCATGGTGGTGCTAAAGCTGGCCTCGGAGCGCGACAGGCGGTTCACAAACACCGCGCGCGCCAGACGCAGGTCCTCGGCCGCATACCAAAGCTTGACGGTCGTAGGCTGCGGGCCGGCCTCAGCATCGACCACGAACAATGCCGTCTCGCAGACGCTCATCGCAGCAAAGGCGTCGCCGATAAAGTCGGGATAGCACGGGGCATCGAGCACGTTGATGCGTGCACCCTTCCAGTCGATCGGCGCAATGGTCGTCGAGATGGAAAACGCACGCTTGACCTCTTCGGGGTCATAGTCGAGCGTAGGCTTGGTGCCGTCGTGGCCGCCCAGGCGGGCGGTCTTGCCGGAAAGGTGGAGCATGGCCTCGGCGAGTGAAGTCTTGCCCACCCCGCCTTGGCCTACGAGCACCACGTTCCTTACATTGCCGGTCTTGGGAGCACCCATGATGACCTCCTTGCAGGGCCGCGCGCAATGCGCGACGCCAACGGGGAGAGTTCGCGGTCGGTGCCATCCCGGGAGCAGCATGGTCGGCAACCGAGCCGACTCACCCTCCAAATGTCCTATGCCACCACCCTACCCTCACGGGCGGCCGTCCATGCATACCTTTCGGCGCACGTATGAATACAGGCGGCGAGAGGAAGAGACAAGCTTGTGAGGCGATTATTGAACCCCGTCGATGCAAACAAAAAGCCGCCACAGACCGTAAGACCTGCGACGGCTTCGCCTCAATTAATAGTTGAGTAAATACCTGAGCCTATCCCTCGATACGGCTCAAGAACTCACGGGTGCGCTGCTCACGCGGATGGTCGATGACCTGCTCGGCAGGACCCTCCTCGACAATGCGGCCGCCATCCATAAAGACCACGCGGTCGGCAACATCGCGCGCAAACTGCATCGCGTGGGTCACGATCACCATCGTCATATTCTGCGCGGCAAGGTCTTTAATGACATGCAGCACCTCGGCCGTCAGCTCGGGATCGAGTGCCGAGGTCGGCTCGTCAAAGAATAAGATTTCCGGATCGAGCGCCAGGGCGCGGGCAATACTCACGCGCTGTTGCTGACCGCCCGAAAGCTCACACGGAACCTTGTTCTCGTTGCCCACAAGCCCCATCTGAGCAATCAATTCATGCGCACGAGCTTCCGCCTGCTCGCGCGGGCGCTTAAGCACGCGGATCGGCGCGTCGATGATGTTTTTCATCACGGTATAGTGCGGGAACAGGTTGTAATTTTGGAACACCAAGCCGAATCGCGAGCGTGCCCGCTTGGGCACATCGCCCTTCGCATAGACCGCGCCCGAACCCGCATCCGTCGCAACGGCAAGGTCACCAAACGAGAGCGAGCCTCCGTCGAGTGTCTCGAGCAGCGTGGCACACCGCAGCAGCGTGGACTTGCCGCCACCCGAAGGCCCGATAATCGCCACGACCTCGCCACGCTTGACCTCGAGCGAAATATCCTTGAGTACCTCATTGCCGCCAAACGCCTTGCGTGCGCTTTCGATTTTCATCACTGAGTTAGTCATGATAATAGTCCAGCTTCTTTTCGGCGGCGCCCAGCAGCATCTCGACCACAAAGTTAAAAATCCAGTAGATCAGCGCCGCGATCGCAAACGGCACCATGCTCACCTGCGAGGCGACCAGCGCCTTGGCCGTCGAGAACATCTCACCCACGCCAATGGCAAACGCCAGCGACGTGTCCTTGACCAGCGTGATGATCTCGTTGCCCATCGCCGGCAGAATACGCTTGGCGACCTGCGGCATCACGATATACAGAAACGTCTGCACGCGCGAATAGCCCAGCACCTCGGCAGCCTCGTATTGACCGCGCGGAATGGACTGCAAGCCCGAGCGATAGATCTCGGCAAAGTAACCGGCGTAGTTGATGATGAACGCCACGACGCACGCCGTCCACTTGGAATCGGGCGTGAGCGAAATGCCAAACACGTAGTACGGGGCAAAGTAGATGGCAAACATCTGCAGCATGAGCGGCGTACCGCGCATGACCGAAATGTAGATGCGCGCAATCCAGCGAAGCGGCGCGATTTTGCTCATGCGCATAAACGCCACGGGGATTCCCAGCGGAATCGACCCCAGCAGTGTCAGCACAAACAACTGCAAACTGACCAAGAATCCCTGGCCAAGCATCTGCATCATGACCTGAATAGACATTACTTGAGCACCCAATTATCGAAAGATAGACCATAGCTTGCGTACTTGTCGCACAGGTCCTTGACCGTGCCGTCCTCATAGAGTGCCTTGAGCGACTCGGTCACGGCGTCGGCCGACTTGGTGTCGCCCTTCTTAAAGCCGACGGCGTAGTGCTCGCTGGACAGCGGCTCATCAAGCTGCGTATAGGCATCGGGCTTGGCGGCAAGCTGATACTGGGCAATCGAAAGGTCGCAAGCCACGGCATCGACCGCGCCGCTCTCGAGCTGCATAAAGGCCGTGTTGTACTCGCCGATGGTATCGAGCGTGGCAAACGTCGCCGCCAGATCCTTCTGATCACCCTCAAGCACATCCTGCGCAGCGGAATCGGTCTGAGTAATCACGGTCTTGCCGGCAAGATCGTCCCAGCTCTTGATGCCCGCATCCTTCTTGACCACGAGCACCTGCTCGTTGAGCATGTACGGCTCGGAGAACGTGTAGTCGTCCTCACGGCCCTCCATGGTAAAGCCGTTCCAGATGCAGTTGATGGCACCCGAGTTAAGCAGCGTATCCTTGGCGTCCCAGTCGATGGCCTCGTATTTGACCTCCCAGCCCTGCTTATCGGCAACAGCCTTGGCCAGATCGAGATCAAAGCCGGTGTACTCGCCATCGTCGCCCACAAAGCCGTACGGAGGATAGGACTTATCAAAGCCCACCACGAGCTTCTTGGACTCCGCAGCGCCCTTCACATCCTTGGCTGCGGCAGAACCGGCAGCAGAGCCCTTGCCGGTACCACCGCCGCAACCGACAAGACCAAGGCCAAGCACCGTGGCGAGCGAGCCGGCTAGACCAACAAACTGACGACGAGACATATCGGTGTTCATGGTATTCCCCCTTGATGACACTTTAGTTAGGTAAAGTGAGTCATGTAACGTTCAGAATCATACACTCTACCTTGATAAAGTACAAGGGAGGGTTTGCCCGGCATGGGCGGGGAGCGGCGCGTAATTAAGTTTCCTGCTCTACAGTCCTGCGCAAGACGGAAAGCACATTAAGTGCTTTCCTTTGCGTGCGGAACTCGCGATAAACTTAATTACGCGCCGCTCCCCGCCCACGCCGGGCAAACATCGTTGGACTTATCGCTGACATGAAATGGGCGCTTGCATATCGTCTGCTAACTTGGCACGGTACAATGCTTTCAGATTTCAATTTGTAAATTAGTGGGGTTAATTCATGGCAGAATCTCGTGCGGAGCGTAAGGCTCGTCGTGCTTTGATCGAGGCGGCTGAGGGGTCAGAGGAGAAAAAATCTTCTAAGAAATCCAAGTCGTCTCAGGACGCGAAGGGTAAGTCGGCCAAGGGCAAGGCTAAGGCCAAGCGTCCCGGCTCTCGTCGGAACGAGGATAAGGCATCTCAGACTCGCTCCAAGCACTCGCATAAAGATCGGGTTTCGTCTGCGCGTAAGGCCGTGGACCCCAAGTCTCCCTGTTCGATCATGAAATCTTGCGGTGGGTGCACGGCGCTCAATCGTCCTTATAAAAAGCAGTTGACAGCTAAGCAGGCTGCTATGGAGGAGCTTTTTGCTTCGCTTTGTGAGCGTGAGGGCATTGCTGTAGATCCTATTCGTGGCATGGGTGTCACCCTGGGCGACCCGGGCAAATATCCTGCGCCGCGCGGTTTTCGCCATAAGGCCGCCACTCCCTTTGCTCCCGGTAAGGAGGGCGCTGTCCGTTGCGGTTTCTTTGAGCGCGGCACGCACAAGATCGTTGCCGTACCCGAATGCCCCGTCGAGGCACCGGGCGCCCGTCAGATTCTCAACGGCATCGCACGCGAAGCTGAGCGGCTGCATATTCCCGCCTTTAATGAGGACAAGCATCTTGGTTTGCTTCGCTATGCCGTCGTCCGCTGCGGTTGGCGTACCGACCAGGTCATGGTCACGCTCGTGACCGCTCAGCGCGACTTGCCGCATGCGCAGGAGTTCTTTGAGGCTGTCGCCGCACTCGATCCGCGCATCGTCACCGTCGCCCAAAACATCAACGGACGCCCCGGCAACGCCATCCTCGGCGAGGAAACCCGCATCGTGTATGGCGCCAAGTGCATGCGCGACCAGCTACTCGGCTGCGAGTTCGATATCTCCCCCACCGCGTTCTACCAGACCAACCCGCAACAGACCGAGCTGCTCTATCAGCTCGCTATCGACGGCATGGATTTGCACCAGGGCGATGTGCTCATGGATGCCTACTGTGGCAGCGGTACCATCGGTCTTTGCGCAGTTAAAGATGCCCAGAAAAAGGGCATCGGCATTATGCTGCTCGGCGTGGAGCGCAACCCGGCGGGCATTGCC
>CALLRY010000048.1:0-2759 GCA_938014285.1 uncultured Collinsella sp.
CCCAGTGAGGCGGGTCTTTTGCAGCCGCTCCACTGTTTATTTACATCTACCGCCACAAGCGGATACCGTGCGAACGAGAGCAAAGAAACAACGCCGGCGCGGCCAACAGAGCAGACAACCCATGAGACCAAAGAAATAGAAAAGCGCCCGCGGCCTCGGTTCCTCACCCAGGTCTAGGCGCTTTTCTTGGCACCATCGCACCACATCCGCCATCGCCTCCGGCCCGACACTCATAAAAATGCAAGCGGGAAACGACCTCAAGATCACCAACAACAGCTTCAAGCAAGCGCTTGGGCAACTGTCGCAACACGAGCGCCCATAAATAGGGGCCAATTAATAAGTAAGAGAGCCTTGCCACCAATTGTCATTCAGGCACGATCAGCCAATAGGTCAAATGGCAACTAACGGGTGTCAGATATACCAATATACGCAAGATTAACTGCTAGAATGCAATGGTGGACAGGCTCACCAGCGCCGAAGAAGCATAAGGTAAGGAGTGCGCATGATTGCTGTCGACTACAGCTCCTCAACGTCATTTAATGAGGATGCTTTCGAACAAGGCATCATTGACCACTTGCAAACGAGCCTGGGGTACGAGCACCTCTATGGACCTGATGTCGCTCGTTCCTCCGACGCGTTTGACGACGCCTTCCTACCTGACGTCATTGGGCCCGCTCTTGAGAGCATTAACCCCACGCTCAATCGACGCGCGATTGAGGCCTCAATAACTAAACTAAAGGAAATCGAGGGCAGCGACCTCATCGCCAAGAACAGCATCTTTATGGACATGCTCCAGAACGGTGTGGAGACAAGCTGGTTTGACGGCAAAGAAGAGCATGCGGACATCGTGCGCTTGGTCGATTACGACAATCCCGAAAAGAACTGCTTCCACGTTGTTAACCAGTGGACCTACATCGAGTGTGGCACCAACAAACGTCCAGATGTCATCGTATTCGTCAACGGGCTTCCGCTCGTTCTCTTTGAATTGAAGTCACCCGCTCGAGCCGACGCTGACAGCGAAGATGCCTACCAACAGATTCAAAACTACAAACGACAGATTCCATCGCTTTTCGTGTACAACGCCTTCTGCGTCACCAGTGACATGCTTCACACCAAGGTTGGCACGATCACCGCCAACGAGTCACGCTTCGTTGAGTGGAAGAGCGTCGATGGGAGCTACGAGGCCACCCAGTACGCCGATTGGAAAACCCCTCTGGACGGCATGTTCCCCAAGGAGCGGCTCATCGACATCCTGAAGAACTTCATTCTGTTCTCCGAGGACGCGAAAATCCTCGCGGGATACCATCAGTACTTCGCGGTGAACAAAGCGCTCGAGAGTGTGCATGAGGCCATCGGCGGCGACGGCAAGGGCGGCGTCTTCTGGCACACGCAGGGCTCGGGCAAGTCGCTTTCGATGGTTTTCCTTGCCCATCTGCTCGAAGAGAAACTCGACAGCCCGACCATCGTGGTGATTACCGACCGCAACGACCTCGACTCGCAACTGTTCGCGCAGTTCTCCAGATGCTCAGATTTCCTGCGCCAGATGCCCGTTCAGGCGCAGAGCCGCGCCGATCTTGCGCAGCAGATCTCGAGCCGCCGCGCCAACGGCATCATTTTCACCACTATGCAGAAATTCGAGGAGGAGGTCATCGCCCTCTCCGAGCGCAAGAACGTCGTCGTGATGGTGGATGAAGCGCACCGCGGGCAGTACGGGTTCGAGGAGAAATACGACCGTGACGGCAAGAAGCACACGGGCACCGCGTTGCTCATCCGCCGCGCCCTTCCGAATGCAACTTTCATCGGCTTTACCGGTACCCCTATTTCTGCCGAAGATCGATCGACTCGCGAGGTTTTCGGCGATTATATTGACATCTACGACATGACTCAGGCAGTAGAGGACGACGCAACCCGACCCGTGTTCTACGAGAGCCGCGTCGTCGCACTCAAACTGGATCAGAGCATCCTTGCAAAAGTTGACGATGAGTACGAAAAGCTAACCGAGCAGGCTAACGCCGAAACCATTGACGCAAGCAAGCGTAACTTTGCAAATCTGGACGCCGTTCTAGGTGCACCCGAAGTCATCGATGCCTTGTGTCAGGACATCGTAGAGCACTATGAAACCAACCGTGCGCACGAACTCACCGGCAAGGCAATGATCGTTGCGTATTCGCGCCCCGCTGCCATGGCCATATATCAACGTATATGCGAGCTGCGACCCTCTTGGAAGGACGAGGGCAAGCTCGGCGTTGTCATGACCATGGGCAATCAAGACCCCGAGTGGTGGTTCGACGTCGTAGGCAATAAGGCCCATGTTAAGGAGATGGCAAAGCGGTTTAAGGATGACGCCGACCCGCTTAAAATCGTAATCGTCGTAGACATGTGGCTCACCGGTTTTGACGTGCCGAGCCTTGCCACTATGTATGTGTATAAACCCATGCGCGGATATAACCTGATGCAGGCAATCGCACGCGTAAACCGAGTATATAAAGACAAGGTTGGCGGACTGGTTGTTGACTACGTAGGCATAGCTAACGCCCTTAAACGCGCCATGAAGGACTACACCAAGCGCGACCAAAAGAAATACGGCGACATGGATATCGGGAAAACCGCCTATCCTAAGTTCTTGGAAAAACTGGCGGTCTGTCGCGACAAAATGTTTGGTTACGATTATTCGGAATTCATGAGCACCGAGTCCGCCGCACGTCGAAGCGAACTCATAACGGGTGGAGTAAATCATATCCTTGCACCCGGCGACGAAG
>CALLRY010000049.1:0-2527 GCA_938014285.1 uncultured Collinsella sp.
CGGCCGGACCATCTCCTTTGAGCCCGCCTGGTCACGGGGGACGACGACGCATCGCACCTATGACGTTGCGGTTGAGATGCCTCCGGAAGGGGAGGACGAAGCACTGTCCAAGCGCCCGCCGCTTCTTGCCGCCAAAATCGCGCCGGCGGCTGGTGGCAGCTACGATCTGCGCCTGCCGGCCGATGCATACTGCTTTGCATCGGGCGACGTTGCCTATTTGGTCGACACCCGCCGCACCGATGTAGCGTTTGCCCAGCATGCGGCGCCGTTCCTATCGCGCTTGCTGCCCTGTCGCACGCCGGTCCATATCGCTGCCGACCAGGTGGGGGAGTTCTGTCGTATGGCGTTGCCCATTTTGCGCGACTACACCGACCTTACTGCGCCCGCTGCGCTCGATACCGTGGCGCCCGAGCCGAGCTTTGCCATGGCGATTGGTGTCGACGATGGGCTCGTGACCTGCAAAGTTACGGTTACCTATGGCGACTGGTCGGCAGATCTCTTTAGCCTGGGCGCTCCGGGCAGCCCCTTCGAAGAGCGGCGCCCGGGCGTGCCGCCGCGCGACGAGGTGGCAGAGTTTCGCGTTATGGACACGGCGGCCCTGTATTTCGACTTTTACGAGGGCGGCCTGGCGTTTGAGGAACGCGATGACGAGAGCCTGTTTCACTTGCTGACCGAGGGCCTGTCTGCCCTGTCCGAGCTGGGCGAGGTCATGCTCAGCGACCGCCTGCGCCAGATCTCGGTCCGCCCTGCGCCCAAGCTTTCGGTGCGTGCGACCGTCAAGAGCAGCCTGCTCGACGTCGAGCTGGGCGCAAGCGGTCTTTCGGCGGCAGATCTTGCCATCTACCTCGACTCCTACAAGCGTCACCAGACGTTTGCGCGTCTCACGTCGGGCGACATCATTCGCCTGGACGAGGGAGCGCGTGCCGCGTTTGGCCTTGCCGAGGATCTGGGGGTCGATGCTGTCGACCTGCTCGACGGCGTGTCGCTTCCCGCGTCGAGCACCCTGTTCGTCGACAGCATGCTTGCGCGCACGCCCGCGCTCGAGGCCGATCGCGACGCTGCGTTCCGTCGCACCGTCGAGCGCCTGGATACGCTCGGCAAGATGGACTTTACGGTGCCGGTCTCGCTCAAGGCCACACTGCGCGGCTATCAGGTCGACGGCTACCAGTGGCTCGGCTCGCTCGAGCACCTGGGCCTCGGCGGCATCTTGGCCGACGATATGGGCCTGGGCAAAACGCTGCAGATGATCGCACATATCCTGGCGCGCGTGGAAGCGGGGGACGCTAAGCCCACGCTTGTGGTGTGCCCTGCGTCGCTTGTGTACAACTGGACCGCCGAGCTGGAGCGCTTTGCCCCGTCGCTCGACGTGTGCGCCATTGTGGGCGCCAAGGCTCAACGCCGTGTGCAGATCGCCGGCGTGGCCGAACATAACGTGGTCGTGACGTCGTATGACCTTATGCGGCGCGATATCGACGAGTACGTCGAGCAGGACTTTGCCCGTGTGGTGCTCGACGAGGCCCAGTACATTAAAAACCCGCTCACGCAGGTTGCGCGTGCCGCCAAGCGCCTGCCTGCCGGCGTGCGCTTTGCCCTGACGGGCACGCCCATCGAAAACCGCTTGTCCGAGCTCTGGAGCATCTTCGACTTTTTGATGCCGGGCCTGCTTGGCACGCGCGAGTCGTTTGCCAAACGCTTCGAAAGCCCGGTCGAGCACGCCGAGGGTGACAGCGCCGCTCGCCTGCAGGCACTCGTGTCGCCGTTTGTGCTGCGTCGTGTCAAGGAGGACGTGGTGGCCGATCTGCCCGAAAAGATCGAGGACACTGTCGTGGCTCAGCTCACCGGCGAGCAGCGCAAGCTGTACCTGGCAAACCAGGACCGCATCGCCCAGCAGGTACAGCACCGCGAGGCATCCGAGTTTAAGAAAGAAAAGCTCAAGGTGCTCGCCGAGCTCACCAAGCTGCGCCAGATCTGCTGCGACCCGCGTCTACGCTACGAGGATTACAAGGCGGGGAGCGCCAAGCTCGATACGTGCATGGAGCTCGTGCACGGCGCACTCGACGGCGGGCATCGCATCCTGTTGTTCAGCCAGTTTACGGGTATGCTCGATATCATCGGCAAGCGCCTGGCCAAGGAGGACATCGGCTTTCTTAAGCTCACGGGCGCTTCGTCCAAGGAGAGTCGTGCCAAGATGGTTGCGCAGTTCCAAGCGGGCGAGGTGCCGGTCTTTTTGATCTCGCTCAAGGCGGGCGGCGTGGGCCTTAACCTGACGGCGGCCGACGTGGTCATTCACTACGACCCGTGGTGGAACGTGGCCGCGCAGGACCAGGCGACTGACCGCGCACATCGTATTGGCCAGCAGCATACCGTGACCGTGTACAAGCTCATCGCCAAGGACACGATCGAGGAGCGCATCATGCAGATGCAAGAGTCCAAACGCGACCTGGTCAACAGCGTGCTCGGCGGCGACGGCATCTCGTCGGCGCTGTTTACCCGCGAGGATGTTCTAGCGCTGCTGGGCGGCGACGGG
>CALLRY010000050.1:0-6245 GCA_938014285.1 uncultured Collinsella sp.
GCAGACGAGCGTGCGCAGCGACGTCTACGCACTTGGCGCCCTGTTGTTCTTCTGCTTGACGGGAGTCGACCCTAAACCAGGGCTCGACATGCGCGAGCAATGCGAGGCGCGCGGCATTCCCACTCCACTTGCCGATGCCGTCTGCATGTCGATGGCGCTCGACCCGGCCAAGCGTTTTGCGAGTGCGGAAGCGTTGGGACGGGCGACGCGCGCGGCATACGATCTGAGTCGGCCCGTGCGGCCTCTTGCGCCTGTGCCTGCCCGTACTCCGGCCTCGGAGACGGTGTTGACGCCCCAAGGGCTCCAGAACCCCGCAGGGCTTCCTAGGCCTGCCGCCTCCGCTGCATGCGGTCTGCTCTCTCGCGTTCCGGAGTCTCTGGGGCGCATTTGGAATACGCTCGTCTGCTTCTCGCTGCTTGTGTTCTTTGTCGGAAGTCACTTTGCCGTCTTTCACCCCACCGGAGCAAACCAAAGCTACCCGACGTGGCTTCTCATAATCGAGTATTTTTTCTTTGTCGATGGCCTTATGGTGCTTATGCATTTTGCGCTGCTCGATAAGCGCCGTCTTCGTCGGCGATTCGCACTGCTCGACAGCTATCGCGGCAAGAAACTCGCGAAACTCTGGCTCAAGGCATTGGGTGTGCTGCTCCTATGCATGATTGTCATAGTCGCGGTTGCCAATGCGACCGGCGTCGTCGATACCTCCGCTACCTAAAAGAAAAGGACCCCATTGGGGCCCTTTGCAGTTGCACTTAGATGCGGTTCATCTGAGCGGCGACTTTGTTGTACCAGTCCTGCCACGTGGGCGGGCAGTACTTTTTGGCCGCTGCCGGGGTAAGGGTGGAGCCGTAGTTGGCGCCCAGATAGGCAACGTGGGCGGAGATGCCCTCGCTCCAGCTGCCAAAGCTGCGCCAACCGCCGCCACGGGCACTCCAGCCCCAGGCGTTGTAAGAATTGGCGCAATAAGCACCCTTGGTGCTCTCGATGCAGGCGATGGCGGGGGACCAACGGGGGTCGACACCGGTATTCCAAGCGGCGACGGCAAAGTTATAGCCCTGGCCTGCCATGGGGGAGCCGGCGAGATAATTGTCGATGCGGCCTGTCCACTCATTAATGAACGAATCGTAATCGGAGTTACCAGTATTGGAGCTGTTCACCGTGGTGTCGATGGTGGTGTTGGTGTTGGTGGCCTGGCTGCTGGAATTGCTGCCGCTTACGCCCTCGCCCGAGAGCTTCTCGGCGGCAGCGGCCTTATCGGCCTCAAGCTTGGCAAGCTCGGCGGCATTTTCCTGCTCGGCTTTTGCCTGCGCCTCGCTGCGGAGCTGCTGGGCCTGCGCCAGCGCGTCCTCGGCGTTTTTCTGCTCTGCCTCAAGTTGAGACTTGGCCTGCTGGAGCTCAGCCTTGTTCTGCTCGAGTTCGGTTTGCATGTTATTGAGCTCTTCGATCTCGTCGACGCTCGAGCTCGTGATCTGGTTGGTGTATTTGCAGGTCGTGATGAACTCACCCAGGCTCTGCGCGTTGACCAGGAAGCTCACGATGGGATTGGTGCCCTTCTGATACTTGTACAGATCGCGCATGGCGGAGCTTGCCTTGGCCTGCTGCTCGGGAAGCTTGGCCTCGATTTCCTCGATGCTTGCCTCATTGGAGTCAATCTGCTTTTGCAGGTCATCGAGTTTGGTGCGGGCGTCGTTGTAGGCGCTCGTGGCGGCTTCGATCTTCTGCTGGGCTGCGGAAAGCTGGTCCTGCGTTGCCTGCGAGGCGGCATACGCCGCAACGGGGGAGAGCATCGGCGTGGCCGTCAGCGCAACGGCGAGAGCGGCGCTCGTGATGATACGAGCCGGCTTCGACGCAATGAGCGCTGCGGTGCGATGATTCGAATGCTGCATCCAGTCCCTCTGCAATCAATCGTAGGTTATGGTTCGAACGGTATTCTACTACTGCTTTCGACCTCAACTTGAACCTTAAAGGTTCCAAAGGGTCAAGTTGAACTTGAGGCTTTGGCTTTGACCTGCAGTTATGATGAATTGTTGAGAAACCATAGAGTTCAACTTTAACGTTACAGAGCTCTGTTTGAGAGGAGTTTTGGGCTGTAAAAGCCATCTCAACGTGGGGTTTTATAACTACAGCGTGCCCTTCTGGCGAGTCTGCTCAATCTTTTCGAGGGCCTCGGCGGGGGTGAACGAACAGGTGCCGTCGCCGAGCTTGACTACCTGGATTTCGTCACCGGCGTTGACCTCTCCGCCCTTTAGTACCACGCCGAAAACGCCCTCGTGGGGAAAGATGCAGTCGCCGGCGAGATAGTAGATGGCGCAACGGGTGTGGCAGACCTTGCCGATTTGGCTGATTTCGACGAGAACGTCGCTTCCAAGCTTGAGCTGTGTGCCCAAAGGGAGCGAGAGCAGGTTGATGCCCCGGGTTGTGAAGTTCTCCCCAAAGTCACCCTCGTGTACGTCGAGCCCGCGTGCCTGCGCCGTCTGGATGGACTCCGCGGCTAAAAAGGAAACCTGACGGTGCCAATGTCCGGCGTGCGCATCGGTGGCGAGGCCAAATTGCTCTATAACGGTGTCGCGTCCATCGGCGACGGGCGACTTGCGAGTGCCCTTGTGTACCGACGTGTTGATCGAGACGATGTGGGCGGGTCCGTTGTAGGCGTCGTTTGCCGTGCACAGGGGAGCGGTCGCTTTCGCACGTTTCGCCAGCTCATTGAGGATGGGATTATCGGTCGGATGGTCTTGGGGCACGTGCGCGCCTTTCGCTCGAGGATGTCAATACACTGAATCCTACAACAATGGTAGGTTCATTGCCCGTTGTCATACAACGGTGAGCGCCGTCTTCGTGCTGGCCTTCGTGCTGGACGATTACGTCGATTGCCATAGATACGGTGGAGCTTTGGGCGCCGGCGGCTTGGCACGCTAGAATAAATCAGTTGCGCAAAGACCGCCCGTTGTGTGGGCAGTTCATGATAGGAAGTTTCCATGGCATTGCAATTTACAGAGCGCGAGTTCATTCCCGTGCTGCTTGGTGGCGACATCAACGCCTATTCGGTGGCGCGCGCCTTCTACGAGGAGTACCAGGTCAAGAGTCTGGTCTTTGGCAAGTATCAGACGGGTCCCGCGTACCGCAGCCAGATTATCGACTACACGCCCAACGTGGATATCGACACCATGCCCGTGATGCTCAAAACCGTCAACGGCATTGCCCAAGCGCATGCCGACAAGACTATTGTCCTTGTGGGCTGCGGCGACAACTATGTCGCTCTCGTGGCTCAAGCCAAGGATGCTCATGAGCTGGCGGATAACATCGTCGCTCCCTACGCGCCCTACAGCATGCTCGAGCAGTGCCAGAAGAAGGAGATCTTCTACGAGCTGTGCGAGAAGCATGGCGTGCCCTATCCACACACGTTTACCTTTACCAAGGCGATGCTCAATGCTCAGGGTGAGGCGCCTGCCGAAGTGCTCGACCAGATCGATTTTCCTTACCCGATGATTCTGAAGCCTTCTGACGGCATCATGTGGTGGCAGCATGAGTTCGAGGGCCAGAAGAAGGCCTATGAGATTGCCGACCGCGCCGAGCTGGAACAGGTCATTCGCGATTCGTATGCCAGCGGCTACACCGACGATCTGATCTTGCAGGATCGCGTGCCCGGCAACGACGAGTACATGCGCGTGCTCACCAGCTATTCCGACCGCAACGGTAAGGTCCGCATGATGTGCCTGGGCCATGTGCTGCTCGAGGAGCATCAGCCCCACGGTGTCGGCAACCATGCCTGTATCATTACCGAGCCTAACGACGAACTCATGGGCGGCGTGCGCAAGCTGCTCGAGGACCTTCACTTTGTGGGCTATTCCAACTTTGACGTTAAGTACGACGAGCGCGACGGCTCGTTTAAGTTCTTCGATTTCAACACGCGCCAGGGTCGCAGCAACTACTACGTTACCAACAGCGGCTTTAACGTTGCCAAGTATGTGGTGGACGAGTATGTGTTCAACCGCCCGTTTGAGCCGGAGTTTGTGACGGCGCAGGACGAGGCCCTGTGGATGGTCGTCCCCATGGGCGTCGTCGACAAGTACGTCAAGGATCCCGAGCTGCGCGCTAAGGTGCATCGCCTGGACAAGGAAGGTAAGGGCGCCGACCCTTCGTTTATGAAGGGCGACTTTGTCTTTAACCGCTGGCTGCGCATGTGGCACACCAAGCTGCGCCACTTTAAGCTGTTCAAGACGTATTACAAGTAGATGAGTGCGGCGCCCGTCCGGTTTGCATCGGGCGGGCGCGGGTATGATACGCGCAATTGCGCAAGCGTCACCAAGGAGGCGGCGATGGAAAAGCTGGGAGTTATCGGCGGCATGGGCGCCGAGGCCACGTCGTATTACTACGACCAAGTGGTGCGTCATACGGCTGCTGCCTGCGATCAGGAACATATCGACATGGTGGTGCTCTCCAAGTCGACCATGCCCGACCGCACGCTGGCCATTAAGACCGGCGAGCATGCCAAGCTGCTGGCGACCATGAAAGAGTGTGCCCGGGCACTCGAGTCGCTGGGCTGTGCGCACATTGCCATTCCCTGCAACACGTCGCACTACTTCTACGACCAGATCCAGTCGTTTACGAAGGTGCCGATTATCCACATGCCGCGTGAGTCGGTTCGTTATGCCCTTGCGGGTGCGGTGATGGGGGAGTGCGAGTTCGACCCCAACCTGAGTGTGCCGGCCGAGCCGGTGCATAAGATCGGCATCATGGGCACCGATGGCACCGTGGGCGCGGGCGTCTACGGCCGCGAATGTAAGGCTGCGGGTGTTGAGGTCGTCTATCCCAGCGAGAAACGTCAGAACGATGTGATGTCGCTTATCTACGATGATGTGAAGGCCGGACGTGAGCCCGATATGGATAAGTTCGACCGCGTGATGTGGGAGTTCGCCCGTAGCGGCTGCGACCGCGTCATTCTGGCCTGCACCGAGCTCTCGGTGCTGCAGAAGTACCGAGAGATGCCCGAGATCACCCTCGACGCCATGGATGTCCTGGTGCGCGAATCCATCATCCGTAGCGGTGCCCCCTACCGCCTCTAGCTTCCGACCTGTCAAAAAGGGACAGGTTAATTTTGGTAGGTTTTATCTGGTGAAACAGTAAGGCCTCGGCTCGTTTGGTGCGAGCCGAGGCCTTTTGCGTTGGGCGGTTGCTGTCAGTGGTGAACTAGAACAGGAAGCCGATGGCGATGAGGGCGATGCTGACGATGAGCACGGCGATGTCTAGGCCCTTGATGGGGTAGCGCTTGTACGAGCTGGCGCGCGTACGCAGATAGAAGCCGCGCTGTTCTGCCGCCAAGGCTGTGGCATCGGTCTTGCCCACGCTCGAGATGAGCAGCGGCACGCACAGTGGCAGCATGAGCTTAAGCTTCTTGATGGGGTTCTTGGTGTCGTACTCGACGCCGCGTGCGGTCTGCGCCTCCATGATGGCGTTCATCTCTTGACCAAACACCGGCACGAAGCGCAGCGCCGTGGTAAAAGTGAAAGCATAGCGATACGGCACGTGCAGCACCTCGACGCAGGCGTTGGCAAGGTCGTTGAGCTTGGTCACCATGAGCATGAGGATGAGTGGTAACGCCACACCCAGCAGGCGCAGGCAGGCCTTCGATCCTGTGATGAGGCCCGTGTCGGTGATAAAACCCCATACCACGTTGCCATCGCGCATAAAGGCCAGCTGGAGCACCAGCATGATAAGCGCGAGCGGAATCAGCAACTTGAGCAGCGAGAACAGACGGTCGACGACGCCGGCATAGGCAGCCAGCGCAAGGGTGAGTGCCAAAAAGCCCAGTAGCGCCACGTAGGTGTCGGACAAGAAGATGCCGACGATGATGGCGGCAGCGAGGCCCAGTTTGACGACGGGATTCAGGCGATGCAGCAGCGTATCGCCCGGCATGTAGTCGATGACGTTAACCACGGTGGACCATCTCCTTGGTAATTCGAACGACATCGGTGACCTCGCTCACCTGCGCAAAAGCGGGCGAGATGGAAGATGCCAGACGGCGCGAGAGTTCAATAACCTGAGGAGGCTCCACGTAGGCACGCCGCATGAGATCGATGTTCGAGAATAGCTCGTGCGTGCGGCCGCGGTCGAGGATGCGACCGTCGGCCATTACCACAATGCGCTCGGCAAAGTCGGAGACGACTTCCATATCGTGGCAGACCATGATAACGGCGCAACCGCGCTCGGCCATGGTACGCACCGTTTCCATGACGGTCATGCACTCG
>CALLRY010000051.1:0-6248 GCA_938014285.1 uncultured Collinsella sp.
GCGCTACGGCACCGCCGGCGCCAAGAGCTGGGAAGCCTCTCAGCCGCACCTCTCTACCATCAATAGCGTCATTATCGCGCTCGCGCACAACGGCACCCTCGTCAACACCGACGAGCTGCGTCGTCAGCTGATCGAGCTGGGCGTACCGTTCCTCTCCAACTCGGATTCCGAGGTCGCGACCAAACTCATCGGCTACTTTACTCAGCGTACTGGCCATCTGCGCGAGGGCATTCGCAAGACCATGGAGCTCGTGCGCGGCGGCTACGCCATGACGCTAATCAACGAGCAGGCGCTCTACGCATTCCGCGATCCGCACGGCATTCGCCCGCTCGTGCTGGGCAAGCTGGTGGATGAGGGCCTGGACCAGGCCGATGCCGCATCCGTTTCGCAGCTGCCGTCGCAGGACGGCGCCGCGACGGTCGACGCCACCACCCATGTCACGCGCGCCGGCGGCTGGGTCGTTGCCTCCGAGACCTGCGCGCTCGATATCGTGGGCGCCGAGTACGTCCGCGACGTCCGTCCCGGTGAGATTTTGCGCATCAGCGCCGAGGGCCTTGTGTCCGAGCAGGGCGTGCCTGCCGCCGAAGAGCCTGCTAACTGCATTTTTGAGCAGGTCTACTTTGCTCGCCCCGATTCCATCATGAACGGCAAGAGCGTCTACGCCTGCCGTTATGACATGGGTCGTCAGCTGGCACATGAGGAGCCCGTCGAGGCCGACCTGGTCATCGGCGTGCCCGACTCCGGCCTGCCGCCCGCGGAGGGCTATTCGCACGAGAGTGGCATTCCCTTTGGCGAGGGCCTCATCAAGAACCGCTATGTGGGCCGTACGTTTATCGAGCCTACGCAGGAGCTGCGTGCCATGGGCGTGCGTATGAAGCTCAACCCGCTGCGTGACAACATCGAGGGCAAGCGCCTGGTCGTCATCGACGACTCCATCGTGCGCGGCACCACCATGGTGCAGCTCGTCAAGATGCTGCGCAACGCCGGCGCCAAGGAGATTCATATCCGCATCAACTCGCCCGAGGTCATCTGGCCGTGCTTCTACGGTATCGATACCGACGTGCAGTCGCAGCTTATCAGCGCCAACAAGACGGTCGACGAGATTTGCGAGTATATCGGCGCCGATTCGCTGGCCTTCCTTTCGGTCGAGGGCCTGCTTAAGGTCATGCCCAAGGGCGGTTACTGCGATGCGTGCTTTACCGGCCGCTACCCCGTGGCGATTCCCGAGAGCTTTGGCCGCGACAAGTTCATGGAGGGCTTTAAGCCCCGCAACCTGGACAAGCCGCTACACTTTGATGACGACGCCGTGGTCGAGAAATACGACGATCGCAGCTGGGAAGAGGAACACGGCGAGGCCTAAAACCTGCCAAAAAGGGACAGGTTTATTTTGGTAGGTTTTACCTGCTGTTTTGTTGATATGACGGCGCGCGTTGTTATGGCGCGCGCCGAAATGAACGCAACTATGAGCACTGTTTGGCGCCCGCGCGGCGCCACGGTAGTGGGAGAGGAAGGCTCAGATGAGCGACAGCAAGCATGTGACGTATGAGGATGCCGGCGTCGATACCGCCGAGGGCGGCCGCGCCGTTGACGCTATTAAGCAGATGGTTAAGGACACCAACCGTCCCGAGGTCATCGGCGGCATCGGTGGCTTTGGTGGCCTGTTCTCGGCTGCCGCGCTTAAGGATATGGAAGACCCGATTCTGATTAGCGGTACCGACGGCGTGGGCACCAAGCTCGTGCTCGCCCAGATCATGGACCGTCACGAGACGGTGGGCCAGGACCTGGTTGCTATGTGCGTCAACGACATTCTGGCTTCGGGCGCCGAGCCGCTGTTCTTCCTGGACTACGTTGCCATCGGCCACATCGAGGCCGAGCACATGGCAAAGATCATCAAGGGTGTGGCCGACGGCTGCAAGCTCGCGGGCTGCGCGCTCGTGGGCGGCGAGATGGCCGAGCACCCCGGCGTCATGGCTCCTGCCGACTACGACCTTGCCGGATTTACCGTGGGCGTCGTCGACCGTCCCAAGATGCTCGACCCTGCGAACGTCCGCCCCGGCGACGTGATCCTGGGCCTGCCTTCCACCGGCGTGCACTCCAACGGCTACTCGCTCGTGCGTAAGGTCATTGGCGTCGACGGTATTAAGCCGGGCACGCCCGAGGCCGCCGCTAAGGCCGAGGAGCTGAGCCGTCCGCTCGAGGAACTCGGCGGCGCATCGCTGGCAGACGCCCTGTTGGCCCCCACGCGCATCTACGTCAAGCCGATTCTGGAGCTGCTGCGCGGCGGCGCCAACGTGCACGCCATCGCCCACATCACCGGTGGCGGCATCACCGAGAACCTCAACCGCGCGCTTGCCGACGACGTTGACGCCGTGGTCACCCGTAACGGTGCCGAGATGGGCTGGGATGTTCCGCCCGTCATCACCTACGTGTCGCGCCAGGCCGAGCTCGCGCCCAACGAGGCATGCAAGACCTTCAACATGGGCGTCGGCCTGTGCCTGATCGTCGCTCCCGAGGACGAGGCCGCGGTGACCGAGGCCCTGGTTGCGCTGGGCGAGAAGCCGTTCCGCGTGGGCGAGTGCGTCGAGGGTTCCGGTAAGGTCGTGTACTCCGATGAGCGCTAACGAGCAGATGGCTGCCGCCAAGGGCCTGGACTTTGTGTCCTATACCCGTCCGACCGGCACCGATACGGCCGAGCCGCTCAAAATCGGCGTGCTCATCAGCGGTTCGGGTACCAACCTGCAGGCGTTGATCGACCTGATCGCCGCCGGCAAGCTCAACGCTTCGATTGAGCTTGTGGTGTCGAGCCGTCCTTCGGCTAAGGGTTTGCAGCGCGCTGAGCGCGCGGGCATCCAGACGCTCACGCTGTCCAAGGATGTCTACGCCGACCCTATTGCCGCCGACGAGATCATCGCGCACGAGCTGCTCGAACGCGGCTGCGAGTATGTGGTCATGGCCGGCTACATGCGCATGGTGCACACGCCGCTGCTGGCGGCGTTTCCCAACCGCGTGGTCAACTTGCATCCGGCACTGCTGCCGAGCTTTACCGGTGCGCATGCGATTGACGATGCCTTTGCGCGCGGTGTCAAGGTGACCGGCGTGACCGTGCACTTTGCCAACGAGATCTACGACAACGGCCCCATCATCGCCCAGCGCGCGCTGGCTGTCGAGGAAGGTTGGGATGTCGACACGCTCGAGGAGCACATCCACGCGATTGAGCACGTGCTGTATCCCGAGGTCGTGCAGATGCTCGCCGACGGCCGCGTCCACGTGCTGGAGAGCGGCAAGGTCGCAATTGACGCGCCTCGCGGCTAGCGGCGCACAGTACAATTTAGCCGAGTAGTCAGGGTGGTCATTGGCGCCGAGGCGCGCGTGGCCACCCTTTGTTTTGGGTAGTCACCTGCGACGTTCTTTAACGACTAGTCATTTAAGAACGTCCCCGATGGCTAGGTGAGAGAGGTGAGCGCATGGCGGATAACGAAGCGCTGTTTACGCCTGAGCTGGCGTTTTTTGATTGGGAGTGTGCGACGCCGGATGAGGTGTTTGCGCGGCTCGAGGGCGAGCTTGCACCACGTGGCTACATTGCCGACGGTTGGCTCGACGCCGTTCTCACGCGCGAGGATGCCTATCCCACGGGCCTTGCCATGCCGGCGGCAAACATTGCCATTCCGCATACCGATCCGGGGTTTGTGACCAAGCCCTATATCGCGGTGGTGAAGCCCACCGCGCCCGTGACATTTAACGCTATGGCTGGCATGGGCGCTCCGGTGCCGGCGCAGATCGTCATTAATCTGGGCATCGCCGAGCCGGGCGGCCAGGTCGAGGCCCTGCAGGCGCTCATGAACATCTTTATGGACGCCGATGCCGCAGCCGACGTGCTCGGCCAAACCACGCCGCAGGGCATGGTCGACGCCATCCGCCGCCACTTCTAAGGTGGGGCTGAGTCGGCACTTGGGGACTGTCCCTAACTGCCGGCTGCCAGAGCTGTCCCCTTTGCACCAAAATGGTGCAGATTAACCCGTCCCCCATGCACCAGGTGTGCCGCGGGGGCTGCGTTGTGACACAATGGCGTTTGTTCGATTCGTTATGCGAAAGGCCAACTATGGCAAATAAGAAAAAGAACTCCGAGGCCGCGCCGACGCCCGAGCAGCAGGCCCGCGCTGCCTCCAGCTCTCGCAAGAAGCAGCGCAAGACGTACGTGTCTAAGACCGTCAAGATCGTCCTGGTGGTCATCGGCGTGCTGGCGATGCTGCTTTCCGTCTCGGCGATGGCGTGCTCCGGCCTTATGTCGCAGGCCGAGGACACCTCGGGCTACAAGCTGACCGGCGGTGTTGCTGCAACTATCAACGGCACCAACCTCACCGAGGACACCGTGACCAAGCAGATCATGAGCATGCGCACGTCCTACGGCTACACCAAGGATAAGGATTGGGCGCAGTATCTGGTTGACAACGACCTCACGCCCAAGAAATACCGCAAGCAACTCATCGACTCCTACACGCAGCAGATTCTGCTTCAACAGGCACAGAAGGAGAACGGCGTGACGGTGTCGGACGAGGAGGTCGAGAAGGCTTGGAAGGACGCGTGCAAGAGCGCGGGCGGTGCCAAGGCCTTTAAGAAGACCCTCAAGACCTACGGCTATACCGAGGACACCTACAAGGACTCACTCAAGGAGAGTCTGGCGCAGCAGAAACTCAAGGATGCCGTCGCGCCCACGAGCAAGCCCAAGGACAGCGAGATTGTCGATTACATCAACGAAAACCTGTCCAGCTACAACGACGCCCGCCGCTCGTCGAACATCCTGATCAAGGTTGATTCCGACGCTTCCGACGAGGACAAGGCTGCCGCCAAGGCCAAGGCACAGGAGTGCCTGGACAAGATCAACTCCGGTGAGCTGAGCTTTGAGGACGCCGTTGAGCAGTACTCCGAGGACACCGGTTCCAAGGAGAAGAAGGGCGATGTGGGCTGGGATAAGCTCACCACTTTCGTCGACAGCTACCAGACGGCGCTCGAGGGGCTCAACAAGGGCGACGTGAGCGAAGTCGTCGAGTCGACCTATGGCTACCACATCATCAAGTGCACCGACTACTTCCATGTCGATAATCAGGTTGATGATATCAACCAGGTGCCCAAGGCCATCAAGAAGTATGTCTCCAACGTGGTGAAGACGCAGGCGGCCAGCACCGCGTACAGCGAGTGGCTAGAGCAGTACAAGAAGGATGCCGACATCACCGTTAATCCCATGCCCAAGGACGTGCCGTACAACGTCAGCCTGAAGGGCGTCACCAAGAGTTCGACCGACGATTCGTCGACGACTGAGTAATCATGGGACGGCGCTCGTGTGAGTGCCGCCCACGCTATTGAGGAGGATTTGCAGATGACCAACGAAGAGCTGCAGCAGGAAATGATTGCCGCCATGAAGGCCAAGGACAAGGTTCGCCTGTCTATCATTCGCCAGGTCAAGGCCGAGGTTAAGAACATCGAGGTCAACGAGCGCCGCGACGTGACCGAGGAAGACGTCAACAGCATGATCAAGCGCCTGATTAAGCAGACAAGCGAGACGTTGGAGATGTCCATCAAGGCCGGTACCGATCAAGATCGTACCGACAACCTAACCGAGCAGGTCAAGATTCTGGAGAGCCTGCTGCCTGCCCAGGTTTCGGGCGAGGAGCTCGAGGCGCTGATTGAGCAGGTCATCGCCGAGCTGGGCGCCACGTCCAAGAAGCAGATGGGCCAGGTTATGGGGGCGCTCGGCAAGGCCACCGGCGGCAACTTCGATAAGCCGGCCGCGGCAAAGATCGTCGGCGGCAAACTCGCGTAATTTGTTACGCGGTTTTACCAAACCGCGTAACGGCTCGACGCTGCAAACCCGTACACGCGGCAATCTGACGTTCAATTTCAAGGGCGCGACCATGAGGTCTGCGCCCTTTCATTTCACGTCACCTTGCTCGCGTGTACGGGTTTTCGCTGACTTATGCTCAACAAGGGCGGTTGTATTATTTTCGGGTCTTGAGGGGTGTGGCCGTCATGGTCGCGCCCCTTTTTGGTGGGCTGGGTACTCATTTAAGCCTGTCCCCAATGAGTGGGTTAAAGGTTGCGGGTTTGCTTATGTGTGATAAAGAAGCAATAGAAGTGCAAAAAATTTTGCCGTTCCTATCCGACACTTGGCCATTGTGTCGGATAGGTCGGGCGGTTATTCGGGCAAGTCAATCTTGCCGACAAAGCTGTAATAAATCTCAATGTCCTGCCTG
>CALLRY010000052.1:0-2081 GCA_938014285.1 uncultured Collinsella sp.
TGAATATGGAGGGCCTGTCATGATCGATGCGCCCGACCACGCTGCTCAGGAGCGGGGCAATCGTTCGGCAGGGGCATGGCTCCTTGTCGCTCTGCTGGGGATAGCGCTCTCGGTTGCTGCCGGCATGATGAGCTACGGTTACATGACAGCCCAAGCCGAGCAGCGCTTTGCCGACGTTGTCGATTACGTGGCGACGCAGAGCCTTTCCTACGATGCATTCAACAGCGCCTATACGACCAAAAACCTGATTCGCGTTATGGAGATCGCCGGAGAGGCTGCCCGCGATATGGAGCGCGACGGTTCGGTGGATAACGCCATGCTGGAGCAATACGCCGACCAGTTCAACGTGAGCGCGCTGATCGTGACGGACGCATCGGGCAATTTGGTGTCCGAGTCCTCGACGGGCGATGTGGACTACGGGTCGCTCGCTACGTATCTCAAAGAATCACCCGTGCTTGAGGTGGCAACTCATCCGCTTAAGTCCTATACCGCCCGCATCACGCTTGCGGATGATTCGGTCGCAGACATTGGCTGCGTGACTCGGCAGGATGGCGAGGGCATCGTTATCGCGGTAAGGCATCAGAGCGCGAAAGCGGTTGCAAGCAATACACTCAAACTGCAGAGCTTGCTTGATGGCTATGAAACCATCGATAGCGGCAATATCGTGATCGAAAGCGACGGCAAGGTCGTTGCGACCAATGCCGTTGAACCCACCGTATTGGGCGTATTCGATCTGCCTGCGACGGACGTCTTCATTGTCGACGGTATTAAGGATCGATGCCTGGCTGGTAAGGTCAAATTGATTAACGCCGACGGCGAGTGGTATTTGGGCACATTTGGAAAAGCGCACAAATTCTATGTGTACACCTATGCCTCGGCGCAGCGCTACTTTGAGGTCGCCGCGGCTGTTGCCGCCGGTGTGCTGGTGCTCTACGGCGGTGTTATAGCCGTTGTTGTGACGGTGCGTCGCCGCGCTGATCGTCGACGTTTGACGGACTTGCTGCAGCAGGAGCGCGACTATGGCGACAAGCTGGCAAAGGCGGCGCGTGAGGCCTCGTCTGCCAACTCTGCAAAGACGGAATTTTTGCGCCGCATGAGCCACGATCTGCGCACGCCCATCAACGGCATTCGCGGTATGGTCGAGGTCGGCGATGCCAATGCGGACGATCTGCAAAAGCAGACCGAGTGCCGCTCAAAAATCTGGACAGCATCGGGACTGCTGCTCGACCTTGCCAACGAGGCCCTGGATATGAGTCGCCTGGAGAGCGGGCAGGTCGACCTGGAGCTTGTTCCCACAAACTTGGCGACCCTCAACCACGAGGTGCGCGATATTCTTGAGCGCCAGGCCGAGGAGCGTCTGGTGACAATTATCTGCGACCAGCAGACGCTTAATCATCCCTATGCGCGGGTGAGCGTGACGCATCTCAAGCGCTTGTTGCTCAATATTGCCGGCAATGCCGTCAAGTACAACCGCCAGGGCGGCTATGTTCGCCTGGTGTGCCGCGAGGTGGAGCCAGCGGATGGCGTCCCCGTCTATGAATACACGATCGCCGACAACGGTATTGGCATGAGCGAGGAGTTCCAACAGCACCTCTACGAGCCGTTTTGCCGCGAGGAGCAACAGGTGGAAGGCGCTTCATCGGGAACTGGCCTGGGCGCGCCTATCGCAAAACAGTTGGTCGAGCTTATGGGCGGAACCATGAGCTTTACGAGCGTCTTGGGGCAGGGGACGACGTTTACCATCCGCCTGCCGTTCGAGAAATGCAAGCGCTCCGAGATTCCTCAGGCAGTTCCCGCGGATGCGGGAGACGGCGATGCGCTCCAGGGCTTGCGCGTTTTGCTCGTAGAGGATAACGATCTGAATGCCGAGATCGCGCAGTTTACGCTCAGCCGTGCCGGTGCCATCGTGACGCATGCTAAGGATGGTGAGTCTGCCGTTGAGGCGTTTGCCGCAAGCGCACCGCACGAGTACGACGTGGTGTTGATGGACATCATGATGCCCGGTATCGATGGCCTTGAGGCCACGCGTCGGATTCGAGCACTCGATCGCGAGGATGCCGCGACCACGCCGATTATCGCCG
>CALLRY010000053.1:0-2176 GCA_938014285.1 uncultured Collinsella sp.
GCGGAACTCGCGACAAACTTAACCTCCGCGCCGCCCGGGCCGGGAATCCGACGTGCTCGGCGGGACAACGCCACCTACCAAAAAGGGACAGGTTTATTTTGGTCGGTTTTATCTGGGAAAATGTCGCGCTCCAGCGGTGATCTGCTCTCACCTGTCGCATGGAAATCGGCGGCGCTTTCGAAAGTATGCGGTAAATTCTGGACCTGCCGAGCACGCCGAGGTTTTGCGATAACAAACCCGCAGGTAGAGCACTTGAGCATATGCGGTGTGTTCGGCCTATCGGGATTTTGCCGCATACTTCCGAAATTCAGACGAATATCCCTTGCTCCAACAGCCCATTTAACGCAAAAGAGGCCGCTTCCCCTAGTAGGAAGCGGCCCCAAATCTTACGAATAGACAATGGTAAAGGGTTCCGACGTTTCGGCGTCCCCTGTTGAAGTGCAGCGTGTGCCCTCAAGCGTTACTGAGACCACTTGGTCGACATCAATCATCTTCGTTGGCACCCAAATGTTCTCTCCGCTATTGCGTGCCATCGAAACATAGAAATTGTACGCCCCTGCGTCGTCATCTTCGATAATCTGCTCCGATCCATCCTTGTAGCTGACGGTCAATTTATGATCAACTGCTTCATAGCCCAGATCATCGATGTGCGTCTGGATGGAAAACGGGCTAATCTCAAGAGACGAGTCATCGGAGCGGAGTTCCTTTATATCGACGTGCGCTCCGACGTTAAACTCTGGCGTCGATACCTCGATCACCTTCGCATCCTCACCTTTGCCCTCCGTCCAGCTGATATTCCAGGTGACCGCATGTCCCAAATCTCGCTCGCGATCCCACGAGGCAAAGTACATCGTGCCATTAATGACCGTGTCGCTTGATGTGTCCTTATCAATTGTGCAGCGTGTGTCAGCCCATTCCTCGCCGAAGTTCATGCTGGGCGTGCCGATGCCCTGTTCTTCTTCACCATAAAGAACAAGTTCGCCAATCTCTGCTGCTGGCTTGTAGTAGTTAACTCCATTTGGATTGGACAACGTAAACGTCACGGCTCCGCAGCCGTTTTGGTCGATTGCCATCTCATGGATATCAAGCGTATAGCCGTTACCCTCGACGGACAGATTAACCTCCTGGACTGCGCCCTCCAGGCTTTGGGGCGCGATGCCATCACCGAACTCTCTGGTGTAGGTGTATTTAGTCCCCGATGAGCCGCCGTTGGTCCAGGTAATGGAATCCCCGTTGCCGTGGTTTCCCCAGGCTGAGGCAAAATAGCTGGAATTGATAACGGCGTAGGCGACCCCTCCGGTCGCCAACACTCCGACAAGACATCCGATTACGGCAACATACAGTGGCTTCGCGTGACCCTTTCGACGAAGCGGCTCGCCAGCCGCAGCATCAATAACACGGTCGGCAAGATCGCTATCGGCTTGGATGGACTCGAAGGCCTGCTTGATTTGATTGGATTTCACGGTCGCCCTCCTCTAGGATGAATTTGAGCTTCGATCGACCGCGAGCTAAACGCGTTCGAACGGTCGCGGCTGGTACATGCAACAACTCGGCAATCTCTGAGGTCGAAAAGCCCAGATAGTAATAGAGCACGATGGGGACACGGAATCGCTCCGGAAGTCGCATAACGTCTGACAGGACCGCCTTGGTCTCATCCTGCGTCGCCGAAAGCGAATCTGCCAGGTTCTCAATATCCTCCACACGCCTCCATGGCTTTCGAAAGAGCGATTTACATTCATTGATCGTGACCCGGATAAGCCAGCGGCGAAGATGTTCCCAACTTTCAAAGTGCCCATCGCTTTTAAGCAACTTAAGAAAGACATCTTGGGCAACATCGTCGGCATCGGCGCGATCGCGCAGGTACGTCAATGCGATCCGAAACACGACATCCCGGTGATCTTCAACCGCCTGTCTAAATGCTTGTTCTTCCATAATCACCTCCCGGTGACGTTAATGATTCTTGATGAGGCCCTCACCATAGATACGCTTTGACCGAGCGATATGTTTCAAATTCAAGCAGGAATAACCTACCAAAATAAACCTGTCCCTTTTTGGCAAAAGGAACCCCCTTCTGTGCGCGGGGGCAGATTCCCGGAACGGGCCGCCCGCTGTTTAAGTTTGCTGCTCTACAGTCCTGCGCAAGACGGAAAGCACATTAAGTGCTTTCCTTTGCGTG
>CALLRY010000054.1:0-1176 GCA_938014285.1 uncultured Collinsella sp.
AAGACCCACATTCGACACCTTTACGAGAAACTCGGCGTCCACTCCCGCGAAGAGGCCCGCGCCTTGGTAGAAAGCGCGTAACGGAAAAGCGGAGACTCGCACCATGGTCGAGCCTCCGCTTTTAAAGAGATTCAAAAAAAGAACCGCAGCCCAAGTCAATCGAACGTCCAGCAAGCTCCCAGTAACGGTGCTCCTAGTGGCAGGTATAGCACTCATGATGACAGCTCGAACACACTGCGGGAGCATCGTCGACAGGCGAGCTCGACGAGTGCATGTCGTGGCAGCTCGCGCACGTGACATTCTCGTGCTGCTCGGTCTCGGGCATATCGTGCGGGTTCACCGTTTTGCCGTTATCGTCAGTCAAAAGCGACAGATCCGCCGTCTTGGTCGCCACCTCCGAAAGGGTGTGGCACGACTCGCACGCCGCAGGATCAACCTCGGTCTTGCGCAGCTTGGAAGGCACCTTGTAGTCCGCCATATCCACATCGCCGTGGGCCGTCTCAAGCCCTGCGGTGTCGGTGTGACAGCTCACGCAGTCCAAATCGCCGTGACTCGCAGAAATTTCGCAACCTGCGTCGGCCATGGAAGCGCCCTCGGTCTCGTGACAGGCGGCACAATCGCTCTCCGCCGTCCAGGTGAAGGTCGTCGCGCTTTCGGACGTATCCGCCAACGCGTCTCCGCCGTCGTCGCTTACGCCGTGGGGCGCGCAGGCCGTAAGAGCCGCGGCGAACAACAACGTTGCAAACACAGTAAGGCCAGTTCGTACATGCATCGTTATCGCTTCCTTGTCTTTAAGCGTCAATGGGGTCGCCTGCAAACGTCCCCGCGGAACTTTCGAGATAGTTCGGGTTCTCGCCGCCCGTATTCCCTTCGAAGGCTGCGCCATTGTTCTCAATGTTGCCTCCATCGCTGACGATGGCCGCGCCATCCGCCGAAGAGCAATTCTCGATAACGCAGCCAGCCTCCAAGGTGAGGTAGGCATCGGCGCCCAGAACCGAGACCGCCGAAGCACCGGAGACACTTTGGTTTCCTGTCAGGCAGGCCCCATCATCAAGGGTAAGCCGCCCCAAGTCGGAAACGAGGGCAATGGGACCATCGCACGGCGCATCGGAAGTACCGTCGAAGACAACGTTCTTTAGCGTTACGAAGCCATCGGTGATCTGCAGCATCGGGCCG
>CALLRY010000055.1:0-2430 GCA_938014285.1 uncultured Collinsella sp.
GAGGGCCTTCCTGACGACGGATTCTTCAGTAAGCGATCGTAAACCGCGGCCTCTGGCAAAACCCACGAGCGCCCAACCTTTGTAGCTTCAAGCGAGCCGCTGGCAATGAGCTGCCGAACCCGAGCGGTCGACACTCCCAAAATTTGCGCGCATTCCGAAACAGAAAGCATGGACTTCCCCTTTGAATCGCCCGATATGAATGCCACCACAATACAAAAAACCTTGCGATACCGCAAGGGTTTCAGGAGCCGCCGTGCGCTCATTGCGTTCAACGAGCATGCCGGCCGCTTCAACAAAGAACAGCATGCGACCGAACGAAAATCTGCCAGATACCTTCCTCCACTAAATGCTCCACCTGTTAAACGCTACGAGCGTTTAACAGGTGGAGCAGGTCCACGGCAGGTTGGGCGCGCGAGCACGAGACGATATGAGCAGGACATAGCAACATTGAGAGCCCCTGCTGCATGCAATTCCCGTGGATTAGGCCGACAATGGCGAGTGTCTGATTCGAACCGGTGGCGGCCACGCCACAAGCATGGAAGGGGGCTCTCTCATGTTGAATACTACCACCTTCGTCGGCCTCGACGTGCACGCGCGCTCGATAAAGGCCGTCGCCCTCGACGCGATGACCGGCGAGGTGCGCTCGGCCACCTTCGGCTACGACGCCGCCGAGGTCGCGGGCTGGGTGTCGTCCGTCGACCCGTCCGCCAAATGCGTCTACGAGTCGGGCGCCACCGGGTTCGACCTGCAGAAGAGGCTGGCTTCGATGGGGATCGACTGCGTCGTCGGCGCGGTGTCCAAGATGATCAAGCCCCCGGCCGACCGCAAGAGGAAGAACGACCGCAACGACGCGGAGTTCCTGGCCCGCATGCTGTCGGTAGGCAACG
The DNA here is from genome assembly GCA_938014285.1 of uncultured Collinsella sp. Lineage (GTDB taxonomy): Bacteria > Actinomycetota > Coriobacteriia > Coriobacteriales > Coriobacteriaceae > Collinsella. The sequence continues at coordinate 888 of CALLRY010000055.1, forward strand.
TCGTGGAGGTGTGGGTTCCCGACGACGGGTGCGAGGCGGCCCGCGACCTGTCCCGCGCCCTCGACGACGCCCGCGAGGACCTGAAGCGCTGCAAGCAGCGGCTGTCGAAGTTCCTCCTCAGGCACGGATACGTGTTCAGCGAGACCACCCCGACCGGCCGCAGGAAGGGCAGCTGGACCGCCGCGCACTGGGCGTGGATAAAGTCGATATCGTTTCCCGAGAAGGCGGACAACGACGTGCTCGCGTACTACGTCGATGCCGTCAGGCAGGCGATGGAGGACAAGGCCCGCCTCGAGAGGCTGGTCGAGGCCGAGGCGTCCAAGCCCAGGTGGAAGCGCAGGATCGACTCCGTCAGGTGCCTGAAGGGCATCGACGTGACGAGCGCCGCGGACCTGGTCTTCGAGGCCGGCGAGTTCTCCAGGTTCAAGAGCGCCAGGTCGTTCGCGGCGTGGCTCGGGCTCACGCCCTCCGAGCACTCCAGCGGCGAGAGCGTGCGGCAGGGCGGCATCACCAAGGCCGGCAACAAGCACCTGAGGCGCGTGCTCGTCGAGTCGGCGTGGCACTACCTTGGCTGCTCGCCGCACTCGAAGGACCTTGCCAAGGGGCAGGTCCCGGACCCCGCGGCGAGAAGGCACGCGGCCAAGGGCGTGAGAAGGCTCGTCGAGAGGCGGCGCGCGATGCTCGAGCGCGGCGTCCACAAGAACAAGGCCAACGTCGCCACCGCCCGCGAGCTCGCGTGCTGGTGCTGGGCGGTGGGCCGCATGGTCGAGAACGGCTAGCCTTCGGGAAGGCCGTCCCGACATAGCGCGATCCATCCCATCCTGCGGCCATATCCGAGGCCGTTGGGGCTAACCCCAGGCTCTTTTTCTGCGAGCGCCCAAGGCGCCACCCGCGACACGAGACTGTCGAATCGACCGAGGTAACCCCAGCCGTAGCAACGGATTGCCCAGCGCAGAGATGCGCCACGGGCGGATATTAAACTGCAAAGACGAGCGTCGGAGAGACACGCCGAGGTCGCCGCAGGAGGGTTGAGATAGAGGAAGGGCCTGACCCAGAAAACCTGGGCCAGGCCCGATTTTGTCTATTGACAATGTCCTGCTCATATTAAAAAGGGCCGAACAAATGCTCGGCCCTTCATGCGTTCCGTTTTGAAGGCGCACGCCCTCGATTCGAAAGCGATTTAGTTCTTGAAACTGTGAATCGGTGCGGGAATACGACCGCCGCGGGTCACGAACGCCTCACAGCTCGTTTGATTCACCGGAATGATGGGCGCATAGCCCATGAGGCCGCCGAATTCGGCCATGTCGCCCACGCTCTTGCTTCTGGTTCACCATGCCGATAGCCGCTTCATCGGCGATAATGCCCGAAATGGTGGCTGCCGTGGTGTCGCCGGGAATGGCAATCATGTCCAAGCCCACCGAGCATACGCAGGTCATAGCCTCAAGCTTCTCGATGGTAAGGCATCCGTTGGCCGCAGCATCGATCATGTTCTTGTCTTCCGAAACGGGAATGAACGCGCCCGAAAGGCCGCCCACATAGCTCG
>CALLRY010000056.1:0-4149 GCA_938014285.1 uncultured Collinsella sp.
ACGATACTCAGCAAACTCCTCGGGGAAATCCGCCGGGTCGATGGAAACGAGATGGTTGGGGACGATGTCGGCAAACTTATCGAACCAGAATGCCGAGATGCGATTGAGTACCTCTCCCTTAAACGGAATCTCGTCGGGAAGAATGAAGTCAAACGCAGAAATGCGGTCGGTGGCGACCATCAGCAGGTTTTCACCGGCATCGTAAATATCACGAACCTTGCCACGGGAATCCGGACGACGCTCCATCGTTGTCACGTGAGTCACTCCTTACCTAAATACGACAGAAATGCGGGTTCTTTCCCGCATGTTTTCGCAAACTCGGAGCGGCAGGGACGCGGCCCCTCCTTCACCGAATAGCGAAAAGCTAGTGCTCCATTGTAGTAGATGCCGCGTCCGCCGTGTGCTCGCGGGGCAGATGAATTGTAAAAGTCGTACCCTTTCCAAGCTCCGACTCCACGGATATGTAGCCATGGTGACGCTCGACGATCTGCTTGGTCACGGCGAGGCCGACGCCCAGGCCGCCAGCTTCGCGGGCGCGGCTGGCATCGGCGCGCCAAAACCGCCCGAAAATGCGCGACAGATCGTCCTTGGCAATACCGATGCCGGTATCAGAAACGGCAATGCTGACGTGTCTGCGGTCACTGAGCACCGACACCACGACCCAACCGCCCTCGGGGGTGTAGCGCATGGCGTTGCTCATGAGGTTGATAACACATTGCGTGATCATGTCGGGATCGGCCTCGACGACATCGTCGTGCCCTTGGGTTTCATCTGCAAAGCGAAGACGAAGGTCACGGTCGGCAAACAGACGCTCCTGGCCGTTCACAATCGATCGCACGAACGGAACCATGTCCACCGGTTCTAGATTGAGCGGAGCCGTGCTGTTTTCCATACGCGATAGGTCGAGCATCTGCTGCACCAGACGAGCCAGGCGACGCGTCTCGGAAGCAACGGTCTCCAAATGCTCATCGTCGGTGGGATACACGCCATCCTGCATGGCCTCGACCGTTGCGAGCATGGCCATAAGCGGCGTGCGAAGCTCGTGTGCAACGTCTGAGGTCAGGCGCTTCTCGTGTTTCATATCCTTCTCGAGCGAGGTGGCCATCTCATCGAAGGTCTCACCCAGCTGATCGATCTCGTCATCACCGCGCAGCCCCGTGCGAGCCGACAGGTCGCCGTCACGGATTTGCTTTGCGGTACTGGTGATGCGATGAATCGGTTTGGTGAGCATGCGCGACACGAGCGATCCGATAACGACCGAAATGCAGATTGCAACAACCGCGGCGAGGGCCATGGCGTTAAAGGTCTTCTCCCTAAACGCAGAGTCCGCCTTGGTGAGCAGAGCGTCGGAGCCGATGGCCCACAGCTTTACCTGTCCGACATGCTCGCCGGAAGACGTTACAATCTCGACGTTAGCAACGCTATCGGAGTCGGTTGGAGCAGACGAGACCGGGCTATGCGATGCCCTCTTGCCGCTCGTGTCGTCGGTCGTAGCCTGGTTTTCGCGTACATCGGCGGTGGCGCTTGCCGAGGGCCAGGAATCGTCATAAACGATCACACCCTTTTTATTGACGACCTGCATGCCCAGATCGTCGGAAACCAAACTCGACGTTGCGACCGTGCGCAGTTCTCCCGCGGTCCAAGAGCCGTTTTCCTCATATGAGGTCGCCAACTTCTCGGCAGCGGAATTTGCGATTTCGACGATATTGGAGCGTGTGTAATCCGAAAAGACCGTGCCCCACACAACAGAGACAACGCCCACCAGCACCAATACCGTCATGAGCGATGTCAGAGCAAAAGCAAGTGCCATGCGCGAGGGATAGCTCATCGTTGGCCGTGAATCGGAACGAGGCGTGTTCCAACTAGCCTTGGAACCCGCCTCGCTCTCCTGCTTGTGCTTTTGTCCGATTTCAAAGCGCGCAGGTGTCATATGTGATTTCCCTATTTCTCGTCCGACTTATCGGTCTTGGCCGGAGCCTCGAAGCGATAGCCGACACCATGGACGGTGTAGAGCCACTTGGGCTTCTTGGGATCATCGCCCAGCTTGGCGCGAAGATTCTTCACGTGGCTATCGATGGTGCGCTCATAGCCCTCAAAGTCATACCCGAGCACTTTCTCGACCAGCTCCATGCGGTTATACACACGGCCGGGATGGCGGGCAAGCGTGGTGAGCAGCTTGAACTCGGAAGCCGTCAGATCGACTTCCTTGCCCTCGACCAAGATCTTGTGGCCCGAGATATCGATGACCAGATCGCCGAAGTCGAGTACCTCGACGGCGGGCTCGTCGGCCTGATGGGCACGGCGGAACAGAGCGCGAACGCGGGCGACGAGCTCGCGCGGCGAGAACGGCTTAATCAGATAGTCGTCGGCGCCGAGCTCAAGACCGATAATACGGTCCTCGATCTCGCCCTTAGCCGTCAGCATGATGATGGGGACATCCGAGGTATCGCGAATGGTGCGGCAAACGCGCTCGCCGGGAATCTTGGGGAGCATAAGGTCGAGCACGACCAGGTCGAACTGATGCTTCTCGAACTCCTCGATCGCGGACTGGCCGTCGCCGACGCCCACAACCCAGTAGCCTTCGCGCTCGAGATAGGCAGCGACGGCGTCACGGATTGCCTTCTCATCCTCGACCAGCAGAATCTTTTTTGCATCTGAAGCCATAACACGGCCCCCCTGTCTCAATTAGCTAAGAACAAGCCCATTTTAACGCACCTGAGCCCGCCGGATGCCGCTATGACGCGGCAGCTCGGCAGGCGGTACTCACAATTACAACGCGTTTATTCCCCTGTTGGCGCCTTTTTAACCCCTCTAAGCTTAAAGAGAGAATAGGCGTGCAGTGACCGTCTCTGGTATACCCTGGCTGTTGCGCACCGTGGCGTACGTAAGGAATGAGTCCGATTTTCCCGCCGTAGCTGGATAATCGCCATACTCCAAAGCGCGGTCGGGCGACAGCAGCGAGCCATAGGTCTTGGCAGAGGTGTCGATCAGGAAATGCGACGCCTGTACCTTAACAAGGTATTTATTCTTCTTGCCAGCCGCACATGCGAGCGGCTCGCGTGACAGAAAGAGGTACGGCCCTCCCTCATTACCGATATACGTGCCCATATTGCCCAGGCTGCCCACGCCGCTATAGGCCGCCTCGATAGAAAACACGAAGGTATCGCCCATATATACGGCCTCGAAAGGCGAAACTGACGAAGGGAGGACCAGCTGGGCACGCTTGGTGTTGTTGCCGTCGGTCAGATCGATTGCCGTTATGCCGTAGTAGACGCCCTCGTCGTTGCGGACACGCGGCGAGATGGTCAAAATGCCGTCGCTCGCGCGCGGGGCCGATGCAAAGCGGCCCGTCGATTTCCAAATTATCTCGGCCTTGGATTCATCAAGCGAGCGACGATAACAAAACGAATCGCTACTCGTTTTATTGCCACCTGCCGAGGGCATTTTATACCAGATGACTGATGACCCGAACGCCGTAAACAGCGGCGGATCGTAGTCCTTGCCACCTCGATCGAGCTCAACCACGTCGCCAGAGAGCGAAGCGCCCGACAGATTTTGAGCGTAGAGCTTCCACGATGAATTGGCAAAGTTCATCTCAACCCACGCGAATACGCCGTCGCCGGCACGGACATCGTAGAATGCATATCCCGTGCCCTCGATAGGATCCTCGATTAATGTGGTAAGCGAGCCATCGCCCAGGTTGAGCACACCGAGTGTGTTGGCGTGCAGTGCCGATGCAGGCGCCATCATCGCCGCGGCGTAATCGCCGTCGCAGTAGTACAGCAGCGTACCCAGAGGCAGCGTCCATGACGCCGCCGGCTCAAGATCGATGTCGACTGCCTCGTACTCATCCGTAATCGAGATGATTTTGGAATCATCCTTGATAACCTGCGGCTCGCCGGCGGCATCATCGCTGGTGCCCGTTTTTTTCGAGCATCCGGCAAGCACCGTGGCAGCGCCCGCGGCAGCCCCACCGAGTACAAAGCCGCGACGCGATATTCCGTTCTTGATGTGATCGGCGATACCCATTAGGCGATCTCGGTGCGAGCGGCCTCGATAGCGCGTGTAAGCTGGTCGGCGCAGGAGGTCTTTTTCATACCGCAGGTATTACCGGCGAGAACCTCGATTACGCGATCGGCAGGAGCGCCC
>CALLRY010000057.1:0-3684 GCA_938014285.1 uncultured Collinsella sp.
CCGTCACGACGACCGCTAAGAAGACTCCGAAGGACGGCTCGCTGCCTCGCGCTGGCGACTCGACCCTCACGCTGGTCTTGGGATTGCTGGTTGCAGCTGCCGCAGTGCTTGGCATTGCTCTCGTCTTGCGCAAGCGTTCTCGTCGCTAGGCTCGTCCGCGTAGCTCAATGTCCTGGATATCGTCGAAGTTGATGGCGATATCCCTGAGTTTGAGCAGCTTGAATGCGGGTAACGCTTCGTCGAGAATGCCCGTGCGGCTACGATAGCCGTACGTATCGTAATAGGTGACGCGCACCAAGTCGCCGCGTTTGAGGCCCTCGAGCTTTTGCGAAAGCTCGAGGGCTTTTTCTTCCGTGAGCTCACGTTTTTGCTCGACGGTGATTTCCTGCTTGCGCACGAGTTCGTAGTATCCCGTGAGGGCGGCAAAGGGCATAAACTGTGCGGCGCGGTTGGCGCGCACGGCACCGTTGGCAGTGAGGTTGGGGTCGGCTGCGCGGCGTCTGCCCTCGGGGTCCGCCAGGCGCTCGAAGGCGGTCGGCGGGCGCATGGGCTGTTGTTTGGGTTTAGGCACGGTGTCCTCCAACTTGATCGTTGCGCTCGCGCGCGGTGGCGCCGGCGGTAAAGCTTAATCCCTTGACGAGCGCGTTCTTGCCGTACTTGCCTTTCACGGCCAGGACGGCGCGCGCCAGGTCGCGCTCGCGCTCATCGGCCTCGATATCGCTGAACAGATCGATGGTGGCAAATTCCTCGGGCACAAGATTGCTAAAGCCCAGGTTGATGCGCTTGACCGGTCGTTTGGGATCGACAGTCTGCGCCCAGAGCTCATCGAAATAGCCCATGATCTTCTTAAACGAATTGGTACGCTCGGGCAGCTTGCGCGAGGCGTTGGAGTGCGCAAAGAGCGCGGCATAGCCACCACGCGGTTTGCCACCATGCTCTCCCACAAAGATGCCATCGATTACCTGCGCTTCGCGCACCAGGCGGCGCCGTTCGTCATCGCGCTGGACGGGCTTGGGAGCACGGGGCGCGAGCTCGGGGCCGGCGGTTGCGGTGGGTTCGATGCTCGACGTACTCGAGCGCAGGTGTCCGCATCCGTCCACATATTGTGCAGTACCGCTGGCATCAAGCCTGCGTATGTCGGCGCGCTCGCTCGCGTAGCCCACAAAGAGCGAGATGCTGTCGCAGACCACGTGCTTATCGATCAAGTCCAACACGGCGTTGTCGACCATCTCGCGCAAGACGGTGTAGGCCTGCTCGTAGGCATAGCCCTTCGAGAGCACCTGTCCTGTGGTGGTCGAAGTTGCTTGCGGGCGATAGGCTTGGATATCGGCGATGGTTGTCGGCTCGCGTCCGAAGGCGTGGTCGATGAGATACTCGGCATTGACGCCGAGCTCGTCGTAAAGCAGGTTTTCGTCGAGCGCCGCGACGCCCATCAGATCGTAGACGCCGTATTTTTCGAGTCGTGCTGCCACGCCGGGGCCGATGCCCCAGATATCGGTGATGGGACGATGGGGCCAGATTTCCTTGCGAAAGGTCTCATCGTCGAGTATGCCGATGCGGCTGGGTACGTGCTTGGCGGTGATATCGAGTGCAACCTTGGCCTGGAATAGGTTGGGGCCGATGCCGACCGTGATGCCGGTGCGCGCCAGGACCTCGTCGCGCAACATGCAGGCGAAGCCTTCCGCATCGGTGTGATAGAGGTCCAGATAGGGTGTCACGTCGATAAAGCACTCGTCAATTGAGTAGACGTGCACGTCCTGGGGGCTGACGTATTCCAGATAGATGCCGTAGATTTGCGCCGACACCTCCATGTAGTGCTGCATGCGCGGCACTGCTTTGATGCAGTCGATGCCGTCGGGAATCTCGAACAGACGGCAGCGGTTGTGAATACCTAAGTCCTTCATGGCCTGCGTGATAGCGAGGCAGATGGTCGTGCGTCCGCGCGATTCGTCGGCAACGACCAGGTTGGTGGTGAGCGGATCGAGCCCACGGTCGACGCACTCGACGCTAGCGTAAAACGTCTTGAGGTCGATGCAGATGTAGGTGTGACGCTCGTGCCCCACGCGTCCTCCCCTCAAACACATGTTCATATCGAATATCTGTTCGATAATACCCTCTCATCCGGGCATCGTCAAAACCTGTCAAAAAGGGACTGGTTTGTTTTGGTAGGTATGGTCGTGCGGTTGGATCGGGTTTTTAACGCAGCTCTAAAGAGTGCGAAACAGCTCGGAAAACCTTGCTTCGTAGCATGAGCCTAACGATTGATACCGCCTATGCGCACGGAAGGGTTGTGGGAAAGATGGTCAATTACGGGTTTGGTATGCCGACGCGCCTTGTTGTGGATGGAGACGTGGCTCGCTGGTGCGGACGATTGGTCGCTCACTACGGTGGCACTAAGGCGCTGGTCGTGTTGGGCGGTGACAAGCATACGCGCGATGAGCTTGTCTCGGCGGCACTTGGCTCGCTTGATCGAGCCCTACTCGAGCGCGTACTTTTCCGCTGCGGCTCGGTTGGGGGCGACGGGGGAGACGAACTGATCGACGAAGCCGTGGCCCTGGCGACCGACGAAGGCGTGGACTTTGTCCTGGCGATTGGCGATGCCGATACTGCTGGCTTTGCGCGCGAGCTCGCGCGTCGCATGGCGGCGCTCGATGCCGGCGAAGACGGTTTTGTCCCTTATGGATGCATTCTCTCGGAGGGCAAGGCGCCTGCTGTCGTGGGCACCGGTGAGGTTCCCGTTTTTGCCATTATCGCGCCCGAACTGCTGGAGGGCATCGGGTCTCCTCTGCGTGAGTTGCTCGGTAGCATCTGCGCCGCGGCCTAATATTTGCCATAAAAGGACGGGTTATTTTTGGTTGGTAAAGCGTTTGACCTGCCAAAATAAGCCTGTCCCTTTTTAATCGGTTGCCGTTTGGGGGCCGATTGGCAACGCTCGCTGATTGTAGTCTTGACCTGCGCTAGAATAGTGGCATCTGAATGTCCGGGCGCATGGAGGCGTGCGCCCGTATGCTGAGGAGGACTCTATGGCAACTGTTGCCGCACCTATCGATGCTACGTCGACTGCCGCTTGGAAGGCGCTCGAGGCTCATCAGGAGAAGCTCGAGGCCGAAGGTATCGACCTCAAGGCCTGGTTCGCTGCTGACGCCGACCGCGTGAACAAGCTGAGCTTTGACGCCGGTGACCTGCACTTCGATCTGTCGAAGAACCTGGTGACCGATGAGACCGTCAAGCTGCTGTGCGATCTTGCCCGCGAGGTGAAGCTCGAGGAGCGCCGCGACGCCATGTTCTCCGGCGAGCACATCAACACCACCGAGGACCGCGCCGTCCTGCACACCGCGCTGCGCCGCCCGGCAAGCGAGAAGGGCCAGCTCATCGTCGACGGCCAGGACGTCGTCGCCGACGTGCACGAGGTCCTCGATCGCATGTATGCCTTCGCCGAGCGCGTGCGCTCCGGTGAGTGGAAGGGCGTTACCGGCAAGAAGATCGAGCACCTGGTGTCCATCGGCATCGGCGGCTCCGATCTGGGCCCGGTCATGGCCTACGAGGCTCTGCGTCCCTACGCCGACGCCGGTATCGACTGCCGCTACATCTCCAACATCGACCCCAACGATCAGGCAGAGAAGCTCAAGGGCCTGGACCCCGAGACCACGCTCGTGATCATCGTCTCCAAGACCTTCACCACGC
>CALLRY010000058.1:0-3885 GCA_938014285.1 uncultured Collinsella sp.
ATAAGGCAGAGCGTCTGCCCGCCACGGTCGCCGCGCATGAGCGAATGGACCTCGTCGATGACCACATAGCGCAGGTCGCAAAACATGCGCGGGATCGCCATGTGCTTATGGATTAAGAGCGCTTCGAGTGACTCGGGCGTAATCTGCAAGATGCCGCTCGGTTTTTTGATGAGCTTAGCCTTGTGCGACTGCGAGACATCGCCATGCCAGTGCCAGACAGGGATATTGGCTTCTTCGCACAGGTCGTTGAGGCGGACGAATTGGTCATTGATGAGCGCTTTGAGGGGGCCGATGTAGAGGGCGCCCACGCTCGCGGGCGGCCTCTCCCAAAACTCGGTCAGGATGGGAAAGAAGGCTGCCTCGGTTTTGCCGGAAGCCGTGGATGCCGTCAGGAGTACATTGTCTTGCGTGTTAAAGATGGCATCAGCTGCCGCAACCTGGATGGAGCGCAGGCTCTCCCAATCGTGGGAGTAGATGAAGTCTTGGATAAACGGGGCGTAGCGGTCAAAGGCGTTCACGGGGCCTCCTCTCAAATACGAACCTCTTAACGCGGTGAGTAGTGGCTTGCCGCATCACTGCCTCGACGTTTGCCCAGATAAAGCCTGCCAAAATAAACCTGTCCCTTTTTGGCAGGTTAGATGGTGAATTCGGCGAAATTGCGGTCGCCGCTTGCGGTGCCGGTGTCGCCTGTTGCTGTTGCCGGCGCCAGCGCGTCGCCGCCGACGCTTTGCAGTAGCTCGGCCACGTTGGCGTCGGGGTTTTGGCATAGGATGTCGAGCAGCTCGATAAAGTCACGAATGACCTCACGCGGCGTCAGATGCGTGTCGGCTCCCACGCGGCCAAACTCAATCTTGAGGAAGTCCACCAAGTCGTTCTCGGTAAGCGTGGGCGTCCAGCCAAAGTAGCCGGCATGGATCTGCATGAGTTTTTCGATGAGCACCAGCAGCTCCTCGTAGGTGAGTGGCTGCAGACGGATGATGGGCGCGAGCATGTCCTTAAGGTCCTCGCGCGCAAAGCGGCCCTGAGCGAGTCGGCTGCGCAGGGCCTCGTAGGAGAACACACCGCGGCGCCGGTCTTCGATGGAGGTTGGCGTGCCGCCCATGATCATGCCCAGGTACTGCGCCTTGCCCTGGAGCGTGTCGTTGTACATGGTTAGGATCTTCTCGTAGTTGTATTGGCGCGTGATGGCGTTGGGAATCTTATACAGATTCACGAGCTCGTCGATGAGCACCAGCATGCCCTTGTAGCCGCCGCAGACCAAAAAGCGCGCAATGAGCTTAACGTAGTCGTACCAGTCGTCATCGCTGATGATGGTCGAGGAGCCCAGCTCGGCGCGTGCCTCACTCTTGGTGCGGTACTCGCCGCGAATCCATTTGGTCACGCGGCTCATAGCTTCTTCGTCGCCCTCGGATACGGCCGCGCGGTAGCGGCGGAGCATACGGGCGAAGTCGAAGCCGTGGACCATTTCCTCGAGCGGGGCCAGTTGGGCATTGACGGCAGACTCATCGGCATCGGCACACGAGGCGACCCAGCGATCGAGGATTAGGTTGAGCGCACCGCCCTCGGGGCGCGTTTTAGTCGATATGTTGCGGATGAGCTCGCGGTAGGTGGCAAGGCCCTGCCCCTGGCCGCCCTGTAGGCGGCGCTCGGGTGACAGGTCGGCATCGGCGACGACGAATCCCTCGCCCATGGCGTGCGTGCGGATGGTCTGGAGCAAAAAGCTCTTGCCGGCTCCGTAGCGACCGACCAGAAAGCGGAAGCTCGCGCCGCCGTCGGCGATGAGACTCAGGTCGGTGAGCAGGGCGCGGATTTCGACCTCGCGCCCTACGGTGATGTAGGGAAGGCCGATGCGCGGGACCACGCCGCCCTTGAGCGAGTTGAGAATGACGGCGGCGACGCGCTTGGGCACGCGGGGTGCTGCGGATGCGGTATCACTCATAGTCTAGGTATCCTCTCACGTCTGCTTCGTAGTCCTCGATAATTTGCGGTCCTGCCGCGCCAAATTCAATTACGGTGTCACCCACCAGGTCAAAGAGCGACTCGTTGATGCTATCGACGAGCATGTCCTCGCTCTGGCCCGAGTGCGCCACTGCCGATGTCGCTTGCGCTGCGTTCTGCTCGAGCAGTGCGCGCAGATACGCGGTTGCGGCGGGTGCGAGTTCGCTCGCGGCGTCAGTGGGCGCAGCCGCTGCGAGCGGGGGCGTCGGCGCAAGAAGCGGCGCCACGACACCAAACTGTTCGGTGGAAATGGTTGGCTCGTCGGCCTCGTCCTGCTCTGCGGCCGCCGTGACCGGCTCGACAAACGCGTCTGCTGCGGGCTCGGCTTTCGGCTGCTCGGAGTCCACCGTATCGACCTCTGCGAGCACATCGTCCTCGCGCTCCTCATCGATCAAAAGCGCCTCACGCGTTTGTGCGGCGGCGCTCCGAATGTGTCCCAGCTGACTCAAATCGATATCGATCTTGACGGGCTGGTGCGCGGCATCCCACGAAAGCCATGCCACGATCTCGTCATCGATGATCTTGGTCAGATATTTGGGGACCTTCTCCTCCTTTAGGGGGTGGGCGGGGTCCAGCGCCAGGCGTAGGCGTTGGTCGCAGGCGCGCATCATTTCGCCGAGTTTGCTGCTCTTTTGCCTGCTGCCGTGGATACGCATGCATTCCCAAAAGCCGTTTTGGCAACGGTAGATATGGATAGGATCCAGGCGGTATTCGCAGTCCTCGTGGCGCTCGGGCGCAAAGAATACGGCCGAGGCAAACATGGTGTAGGGCATGGCCGTCTCCTCCCCAAACAAGCTCGCCACGATGCCGGTCTTTCGGTGCGTGTCATAGTAGCGCACCATACGGACATACACGGCGCATGCCACGTGGCGCAGATCGCGGTGGTGGCTGCGGTCGAGCCGCGAGTTACTTAGGTTGTACGTGGAGAGGGCGTTGATGGCGGCCATGAGTCGCTCCTCGCGCACCTCATCGGGCGGAAGGGGGAGCGTGGGCTCGGAGGTTTTGCGACGTTTGGGGGTCTGGCCGGACGGTGCCGGTACAAGGTCTCGTGCCGCGCGTCGCAGCTTGATAAGGGCGTTATCGAACATGACGGTTTTAGAGTCACGAAGCAGCTTGGGGTCGAGCCCGTGGAACACGGCGTAATCCTGCAGCCACACGCGCGCAAACCGGTCGATGCCGGGCTCGAAGGCGCGATAGACATTCCAAAAAGCCTTGATCTTGTTAAAACCATCGAGCGGATCATCTACGCCAATGCCGCAAATCAGCTCATAGAGATACAGAAAGGCAAAAGACGTAGACGTTTCCTCGACGGTTCCGCGACGCACTTGGGCACGCCAAGTAAAGTAGCCGCGCAGCTGTCGGTCGCTCATAGCGTTGTAGGTGGGAAAGTACGACTTAAAGGTGCCGTTGTAGGGACAGTCGTCCTCAAAGTCGGCCATCAGCAGGCCCTGGCGGTAAAAAAGCTCGGCTTCCGAAAGCCAGCGGCCCGCACCGCCCTTGGGGTCTTCTTGCCAACGCGATATCTCACGCATCTTGCGGTACTGGTCGGGGAGGAAATTTTGCATCTGTCGGCCGGTTTTGAGAATCGGCTCGTCTGCGTAGACTTCGTTTGAGAAGCGGGCGGACTGATGGGTCCGGGCCTCGGCCATAATGCGCTCGATGAGCATCTTGATGTCCTGGTCGGCCACCGCTCCTCCTCTCGAACGCAGCTACGGTGACCTCATATCATAGCACAGCATCAAACAGGTGTTCGAGATACCGCTGCGTTGATAGATTTAGAACAGGAGGGCGTAGATGACGGCGATGACGACGGAGGGGAGCATATTGGCCGTGCGGAAGGTCTGAGGACGGATGAGGTTGACGCCGACGCAGAAGATGAGCATGGAG
>CALLRY010000059.1:0-11474 GCA_938014285.1 uncultured Collinsella sp.
GTTGTAGTAGGAAGTATCGACCATGGGGCCGGACTCGACGGTGTAGCCGATGCCGCAGAAGATGTCCTCGGCCTCCTCGATGATCTGCTTGATCAGGTGCTGGTGACCGATCTGCGGACGGATGCCCGGCAGCGTGATGTCGACGGCCTCGTGCTCGAGTGCGTGCTTGAGGGCGGCGGCCTTCATCTCGGTGGTGCGCTCGTCGAGCATGCCCTCGATCAGCTGGCGCATCTCGTTGGCGCGTTTGCCCATCATGGGACGATCCTCGGGAGCGAGCTTGCCCATCATGCGCATCAGGCCGGTGATACGGCCCTTGCGGCCGAGCAGCTCAACGCGCGCGGCCTCGAGCTTGGCGGCGTCGTCAGCGCTAGTGACGAGCTCCTTGGCCTCTTCCTCGAGTTTGACCAGATCATCAATCAGACTCATGTCTTCCCTTTCGTCTCTCGCGCATCTCGCTTGCCGGGGCGGCTAGCACCCGATAGCTGCGGATGTGCGGCCCGGTTCGGTAACAAAAAACCGTCCTCGGGCATGTACATTGCCCAAGGACGGTTGAATTCCGCGGTACCACCTTGTTTGACCCGGCGGATGTCTGGCCCGCCGTGCCCACTCTGCGCCCCTTGTCGCGAGGCTCACGGCTTCCCTACTGGGACTTTGCTGCCACTGGCCGCGTGCCCGTTGAGGTCGCTGCTCGGGAGTGAACGCTTGGCCCTTGCCACCGCAGGAAGGCTTGCAGCCCATGACCTTCCCTCTCTTGCCGGCGACGCGGCGGGCAAAACCCTCTCCGTCAACGCATTGGGCTATAGGATAACACATTTCGCGAGCGCATCGCCGCGTTCCGTTTTGTTCACGCTGGGTACAAGGCAGGTAGCTGTGCAAACTGGCCGCGCACGCGCCTGCGGCGCTCGGCCTGCGAGATTAAGGATACGGTATGGGAAAGAAACTCGATAAGAAGGCCAAGGCCGCCGTGGCAAAAGCCGCCAAGGGCGTCAAGGCCGCTAAAGTCGACAAGGCCGTCAAAAAGTTCCGCAAACTCGAGGGCAAGCTGTGGACTCGCGAGTACCTGCTCAAGATTGCCGAGTTCGATGGGGCGACGATTGCTCCTGCCAACGGCGCTGCCGCCCGTGCCGACGCCATGGGCACGCTTGCCGGCGAGCATCACAAGCTGCTGACCAGCGAGAAGTCCGTTGAGCTCGTACGCTCGTTAGCGCGCGAGACGGTTGCAGGCGGACACGTAGACGACCCGCAGCTGCTCGACGAGATTCGCGTGCTCGGCCGCGACCAGCGCGAGGCAAGCGTTATTCCTACCGAGGAGGCCGAGGCCTGGACCAGGCTCACCTGCGAGGCCGACGCCGTGTGGCATAAGGCCAAGACGGCCAACGACTGGGCGAGCTTTGAGCCCTATGTGGATAGAATCGTCGCCCAACTTAAGCATCAGGCCGAACTCATGGACCCCAAGCGCGACCCATACGACGTTTGGCTCGACCAGTACGAGCGCGGCCTTTCTGCCGAGAGCTTCGACGCGTTTTGCGAGGAGGTCAAGGCCACGGTCGTGCCGCTCGTGCACGCCATCGGCGAGCGCGGCCAGCAGCCCGCTGCCGACTTTTTGCACGCCCGCGTGCCCGAGGCCGCCCAGCGCGCCATGAGCTTCGACCTGATGAAGCTCGTCGGCCTGAACCTGGACGACACCACGCTTGCCTTTACCGAGCACCCGTTTAGCGAGGGCTTTGCCGTGGGTGACGCGCGCATCGCGACACACATCTACGAGGACGATTGCATCTCCAACGTCTACAGCATCATCCACGAGGCGGGGCACACCATGTACGAGCTGGGCGTCAATCCCGCCTATGCGCGCACCTGCCTGGAGGGCGGCACCTCCATGGGCATCCACGAGAGCCAGAGCCGCTTCTTTGAGAACACCGTGGGCCGCAGCCGTGCCTTTATGGGACCGCTGCTCGAGGTGCTGCGCCGCCACACACCCGAGGTCTACGGCGACGTCGACGAGGACACGCTCTACCACGCCGTGAACATCGCGCAGCCTTCGCTGATCCGCACCGAGGCCGACGAGCTCACCTATCCGCTGCACGTTATGGTGCGCTACGAGATCGAGCGCATGCTGTTTACCGGCGAGGCCACGGCCAAGGACATCCCCGCGCTTTGGAATCGCTTTATGGATGAGTACCTGGGCATTCCCGTTCCCGACGACACGCACGGCTGCCTACAGGATACGCACTGGAGCGGCGGCTCGTTTGGCTACTTCCCCACGTATGCGCTGGGCAGTGCCTACGATGCCATGTTTGTGCCGGCCATGTGCCGCGACGGTGTCGACCTTACCGGCGCCTGCGCGAGCGGCGACCTGACACCTGTCCGCGCCTGGCTGGGCGAGCACATTTGGCAGTGGGGCCGCGCCAAGGACGCGCCGGAGCTCATCAAGGGCGCGTGCGGCATGGCGTTCGATGCCCGCTACTACTGCAGCTACCTGCAGGACAAGTTCACCACGCTCTACGAGCTGTAAGGCATAACCGACACGCCAACGCAAAGGGGACGCCGCGGAACCAATCCGCAGCGTCCCCTTTTTTCACCCAATAACTAGGTACCCAATGACTAGTTCGTTGACGCTAATGTCTTGGCAACGTCAGCGAAAACGGCCCCAAGCGAGCAAGGTGACGTGAAATGAAAGGGCGCTGACCTTCTGGTCGCGCCCTTGAAATTGAACGTCAGATTGCCACTTGGGGCCGTTTGCAGCGTCGAGCAGCTACGCGGTTTGGTAAAACCGCGTAGCTATAAAGCCTCGAGCGCGTTGGCGATGCGCTTCATGGCGGCATCGGCGGATGCTTGGTCGGGCGCCTCGGCCAGCACGCGGATAACCGACTCGGTTCCGCTCTTGCGCACGAGCACGCGGCCCTCGCCTGCCAGCGCAGCCTCGGCCTCGGCGATGGCGTTCTGCACGCCCATATTCTCGAGCGCGGCGTCCTTGTCCGCCACGTGCACGGCCACCTGCGCCTGTGGCAGCAGCTTGCACGGAGCCGTGAGCTGCGAGAGCGTCTCGCGCTCGGCACGAATCACTTCCATCACGCGCAGCGAGGTCATAATGCCGTCGCCCGTGCGCTCGATATCGCCAAAGATCGTATGGCCCGTCTGCTCGCCGCCCAGGCTGTAGCCGCCCTCGCGCATCTTGGCATACACGTGACGGTCGCCCACGCCGCTGGTCACGGCACTCAGGCCGGCAAGCTCCAACGACTTGATCAGGCCAAAGTTGCTGGCGATCGTCGGCACCACGGTACCGCCCGAGAGACGCCCGTGCTTGTTCAGGTACACACCGCACACGTACAGGATCTGGTCACCGTCGACCACGCGGCCGCGCTCGTCCACGGCCAGGCAGCGGTCGGCATCGCCATCGTAGGCAAAACCCACATCCAGGCCCTGCTCCACCACGTGGCGCTGCAGGCGCTCAATATGCGTAGAGCCGCAGTCGACGTTGATGTTAAAACCATCGGGCGCGGCGTTGATCACGCGCACGTCAGCGCCCAGCGCGTCGAACACCGGCTTGGCCACCGAGGAAGCCGAGCCGTTGGCGCAGTCGATACCGATCTTGACGCCCTGCAGCGAAAAGTTCGCGCTGGCGATGAGCGAAGCAATGTAGCGGTTGCGGCCCTGCATGTAGTCCACCGTGGCGCCGATGTGGTTGCCCGTGGCCAGCGGCACCTCGCTCTTGCCATCGATGTAGTCCTCGATGAGCTCCAGTACGTCCTCGTCCATCTTAAAGCCGTCGCTGTTGACGAGCTTAATGCCGTTATCGCAAAACGGGTTGTGGCTCGCGCTGATCATGATGCCGCAATCGAAGCAGCCCTCCACGGTCTGATGCGCCACGCCCGGCGTGGGGATCACGTGCAGCATATAGGCGTCCGCACCGCTCGCGACCAGACCGCTCACCAGCGCCGCCTCGAACATATAACTCGAGCGACGCGTGTCCTTGCCCACGATGACGCGTGCCTTGCGCTCGCGGTTGGCGCCGTAATACCAGCCCACAAAACGGCCAATCTTATAAGCGTGCTCTACCGTCAGCCCAACGTTGGCCTCACCGCGAAAGCCGTCGGTGCCAAAGTACTTCATGCGCTCTCCTTACAAAATAGGGGCGGACAGATTGCCTGTCCGCCCCAAAATGGTACTCGATTATCTGCGCTACCAGAAAAACCCTACGCCGACGCGCTGTCGCGAGCCGCCTGGCATGTAGGGGTCTGACGCAGCGTAAGAGGCTTGTCCCCCGCCTCGGCCGACGTGGTCAGCGTATACGTGATCGTCGTCGTCTCGCCAGCATGCAGGTCAACGGTGCCCGAATAGAAGGGGATTCCATGCCACGTAGCGGCACCAAGACCAAACTGGGTACCCTCAACCGTAAGGTCACTGATGTTGCCACCCGTCGGGGCAAACAACGAGACATTCAGACGCTCGTCGTCACGCGCGGCATCGGGCGCGCTCGCCGCAACGTAGTCGGGCAGCTTGCCAGCCTCCTCCTGCGTCATGATGTTCGTCAGGGTAACGGTGATGCGATAGGAGCACGTGCCGTCGCCGTTCTTCACGCCCTGACCAATCTGAGTGTCGGCGTTCAGATACCAGTCGAGCTTGGAGAAGCTCAGGTTGTTAAAGTAAACGCCGGCAACGGGATCGGCACTCGGATCATCCGGATCGGGCAGCGAAGCGTCAATGCCCGTCTCTTTGATGGCATTCTGCTCATCATCGTTTCTCATCCACGCGATCAGGCGGCCCTCTTCGGCACCGCGCTCAACGGCGCTGACAAGCTTCGTAACATCGACATCGCCGATACCGCCAAGGATCTTGTCGAAGGCAGCGCTGGCGACGGATGCAAAGATGCCGTCCGACTCCTCGACCGGATAGTTCCAGTACACATCGTGCATGAGGACCTTTGCGGCGTTGGTGCCGTCGACAACCGTTCCGTCGGGCAGCGAGACATTACCGACCAGGCCCAGCAGATACTGCAGGAACACCGGGTCGATACCGATGACGCCATCAACGTCCTGTCCATACTGGGACTTCCACAGCGCGGCGACACGCTGCGAGTTGCGGGGCCAATCAGGCGAATAGGTATTGCCCGAGTTGTACAGGTTACTGTGGTTGCCGAACAGCGCCTCATCCTCTTCGTCGACGCTCTCGACTGCCTCATCCTCGCTGAGTCCAATGCGGGGAACAAACTCGCCAATCGACATCTGGCCGTCAGTGACCGAAATCAGGCCCTGCGAACCGCCAAAGCCGCCGCAAGCACGAATCTCGACGTTGTTCATGGCGTACATAAGGTAGTTGCGCGTCTGGCCGTTGGCGCCGAGCATCTGGGGAAGGACGGGGGCGACCTTCTCCGCCGCGTCAACCGCGCCGTTGAGGGTGGCAAAGCCGTCCTTGGCCTTATCGACCAGCTCGGTCACCTGGGAAATATGAGTATCGCCAATGCCCTGGACCTTCTCGTTGGCGCTCTTGAACACCTTCGAGCTGCTGGAAAGCGAATCGGCGACCGCCTGCAGCGCGGACACGTTAATCATGCCGTCCTGGAACAGCTTGCCGGGCGTGGCCTGCGAAAGGTTGTCGGCCATGGGAACCAGCGCGTTGCTCGAGACATCGGACAGGGCGTCGATCATGGTGCGGGCTGCGTTGATGTCACTGCCATACACCGGGATAAACGATGCCGCCGCCCACAGCGGGCTCGAGGTCTCCGCCTTCATGCTGTTACAGAGCTCATCGATCTTCTTCGCGTCGTCAGGCAGCGTCGAAAAATCGCCCGACGTGACCTTGTCCTTAAGGCCACCGACGATCTCGACAGCCTCCTTCGCTTCGCTCTTTACGGTCTTTGCCGAGTTAAGCAACATAAAGCCACTTGCGCCAAGCGCAACGAGAAGCACCGCGACTACAGCGGCAATAATGGCGCCGGTGTGACGCTTTTTGCGCTCGCCCTTGCGATGGCGATGACGGACCAGACCGTCAGAGGTCGAACTCGACGAAGCATCGCTACCGTAGTTCAAGCCAAAATCGTAATAATCTTCCTTGGAACCCGAGCCCGCAAACTCGGCACCGCTATCATCCAGGCGGGCGAACGTGCCAGTCTCGGAGGCGCCGGTGTAGATCGTGCCAAGGTTACCCGTAAGCCCCGCGCCACCGGCAGAGGGAGTATTGTTGTCGGCCTTGCCGGCATTAACGTTGCCGGCGGCATTCGCGGCGTTGGCAGCACCTGCGTTGTTCGCAGGTACCGAAGGAGCCCCGCTCGGCTGCGACGCGGAGGTTGCACCGCCCGCAAAGACATTCCCTCTTGCACGGCCGGTCTTTTTTGCCTTTTGAGACTGCTCGTACAGAGCGGTAAACATCGCCGTCTCGCCCGGGGACACGCGCTTACCGGAGCCGCCCTGTCCAGCGCCGCCCGGCGTGCCGGCCTTACCAGCCCCGTTCGGACGCGGCGGAACTGCAGGACGGCCGCTATCGCTGCCCTTAAAGTGATTACCAGCCATAAAGAAATCCTCGCAATTGAGTCGCAATGAAAAAGTCCATAACGTTACTAGTTTATGGCATTTTGAGCATCGACAGCTAAACTCCAGACACGGACGTCAATTGGCGAAAATGCGGCACAACACCTTTTCTGTCTTGGCGGCGGCGTCAACTACACCGTGAGGAACATCATCACGATAATCATGGCAAAGCCGATAAGGTCGGTCGGCAAAAACACCGTGCCCAGCATAACGGTGCTGGTGATGGTCGCCGAAACCGGCTCCACAGTTCCGATGAGGCTCGCGCGCACCGAGCCGATGTCCTTAACGCCCTGCATATAAAGCATGTAAGCAAAAAACGAGCCGATAACCACGAACACCGCGAGCGCCTCGATGCCGGCAGCGTCGAGCGCCGGCATATGCGCCCAGGGCTGCACGAAGACGCACGAGACCACGCCCGCCGTGAGCATTGCCGAGCCCGTGACGATGGGGCTGCCGTATTCGGGCAGGATCTTGGCGGGAATCACCGCCATACACGCGGCGCTGACCGCACACATAAGACCTGCTGCCAGGCCAAGCGGCGAGATATTCAGGCTGGTGGGGTCGCCGCCGGTGGCGATTAAAAAGGTTCCACCCAGAGCCAGGCCAATGCCGATGACTTCGCGAGTACGCGGCATACGGCGATCGGTCACGCAGGCGTAGCCCATGATGATAACGAGCTGCAGGCACTGGAGCACCGTCGCGGTTCCGGCGTTCGTCAGGCGCACGGCCGAAAGATAGCAAAACTGGTTGAACAGCAGGCCAAAAGCGGTAAAGAGCAGCAGCTGCTTGCGATCAGCGGGCGTCGTCCAAAGCTTGACCAGGCGTGCGCGGTCGCGCGTGACAACCACAGCCATAAAGAGCAGGCCGGCGAGAATCTGACGCACGCTCATAAGCCACAAGGTATCGACGTGGTAGGTATCGAACAGAAAGCTCGCGCTGGTGCCCGAGAAGCCCCAAAACGAACCGCCCACCAGCGTAGCCAAGACGCCCGTGATCATCTTGCGCGTCGAAGCGCTGTTCAGGCGCTCGCGCCAGGCGCGGCGGGTGCTACGGCTGAACTCGTCGGTGCCCTCGGGCACATCAATGTTCGATATATCGGTCATCGGCACCGAAGCCCCTGCGCCTTCGACCTGCTCGACACACTCTTTGCTCATTCCACTCCCCCGAAACAGCCTGGAAACAATTCGGCTTACCTTACCACGGCGAAGTCACCAGCTGGAGGCTTGTCCGCTTATCGGTAGGACAATTCCGCAGGTGTCTTTCCATAGCTCGATACCGCAATGGCCTTGCATTATGCGACAGCCAAATCGCGGCAGCAGGCTCTTTTAAAATGGATATGACGAAGCCCCCGAATTCCACAATGTAAGCGATTTTTAAAAATGTTCTTGCCACCGAGTTCAGGCTCCGTTATATTATCCCTTGCGCGCTTGCGCACCCTTGATCGGGCGTTTAGCTCAGGGGGAGAGCGCTTCCCTGACACGGAAGAGGTCAGAAGTTCAAATCTTCTAACGCCCACCAAATGTTCGCAGCCCAGAGGCTATGTCCTCTGGGCTGTTTTATTTTGGCCGCCAAATCGCCGGCAAAAGGTACCTCGATTCATGAAAGAGCGGTTCTGAGCGTCTGTTTTGCCTTGTCATCTCAATCGAGTGGGGGGTGGACCATTTTGAACATAACCGTGCATCTCGTTGACGTTTCTGCGATCGATCCCGGCGAGACCGTTGCTATGGCATCAATCGCGGGACGCTATGCCTCGCGTGCCTCCAATGGGAATCTTCCAATTGCGTTTCGGAGGGAAGCTGCAGGCGTGGGTTTGCTGCTTCGCGACGCCCTAGGTGTCTTCGACGACACCCAGCTTGCGCGTTCTGCTTTCGGCAAGATCGAGCTTGCGGATGGGGAGGCACCCTCTATTTCCATTTCACATGGCGGAAGCGTGGCCGTCCTCGCTGTTTCCGATGTTGCTCGGTCGGTCGGAGGACCTATTGGCGTGGATATCGAGGCGATCGATGAGATTGCTCCCGTTGCGGTTGGGCGTATGGCAAACGACGACGAGCGCGCGTGGATTAACGCTGCCCCCAATTTGCAAGAACGCAATCTTCGCCTGAGCCAGACGTGGACGCGCATTGAGGCCATCCTCAAGGCTGAAGGCGTCGGGTTTTCGATTGACCCTCGCAAAGATGGCATGCCCGGTGGATGGAATACTTCGTCGGTGATATACGGTCGCTGCGTCATCTCTTGTGCGGCGCGCTCTATGCCTCGTATCGTCCTCAATGAGCATATCTTTCGGGTAGCATAGGAGCCAATCGCCAATAGGGGAGGCCGCTATGCCGCTAAACGCTCAAAACGATATTGCTTCACGGATCGAAGATGCCGTCTTTGAACTTATGGGGACGACGCCGGTGCAGGCGATCAAGGTGACCGATGTGCTGAGGCTCGCGCACACCTCGAAATCGACGTTTTACCGCTGCTATCGTTCTGTTGACGACGTTGTTAAGCGATTTGAGGACGATTTGCTCCACAACATGCAAGATATTAACGACGTTGCCCTTGAGGCGCGCTTTGGTGACGCTCAGCTCGATCCGACGCCGACGATGATCAAGCGTATGGAGATCCTGCAGCGCAATCGTTCGAAGGTGCTCGCGCTCAACAGTGAAAACGGGGACCCCGTGTTCACGCATAAGGCTACGATTTTTATGCATGAGTATTTTCGCGACCGTTTGCGCTCAACGTTTTCTGACGAGACCGATCTTGACCTGTATCTGGCCTTTGCACTCGCGGGACATCACAACCTTGTCCAGTATTGGCTCGAGGTCCGTCCCGATTTGGAAGCGCGCACCGTTGCTGCCGCGCTCAATCGCATGTTCTATGCGCCGCTGTTTGTCGACGATGCGTCGCGCCACTGGCACCCACGCATCCCCGATTTTGAAAAGCCGCTCGGGTGAACGGCTGATTTTTAGGGATGAACGGTTGCATAGGTTGCGGATTCAGAGCAATCCGGCCCTATGAATCGATTTAAGTATGGCTATTTATCTGCTATTTGGAACGCCTATCCCCGATGTGTCCCATATGATGGGACACATCGGGGCTTTTTGTCTCACGCGTCTCGTTTAACCCCTCGTAAACTAAAGTTACGTTCAAAAGAACCACTGCAGTAGTTCAACGTGTGACGGCACAGAAAAGCCGCGAGCGCTCTCTCACCTTCGCTCGCGGCCGGACTGCGCCATCATTCCGTATACCTTCACATGATTAGGATGTGATATTCAGTGGTTACGCTCGGAAAGAACATGCGCAGCGTCTCGATTGTAGGCGTAGGCTGCACCCCGTTCAAGGATTTTGAGGAGCATCCCGAGACCCAGGGCATTGGCGAGGGCGAGGCGTTTGGCTATGCGGCCCTCGAGGCAATTGCCGATGCCGGCCTTGAGCCCCGCGATATCGACTTTTTCTACCACGGTAGCGCCAATCCGTACCTTGTTGGCGATTGCATTACTCCCAACATGCAGGTTGCCGATTGGTTTGGCGTTCGTGCCAAGGGCTCCGTCCATCATTCCGAGGCTTGCTGTACGGGCTACGTCGCCCTTGAGCAGGCTGTGATGGCAGTCGCCTCCGGTGCCTACGATGTTGTCCTTACGGGTGCCTGCGATTTGGCTTCGACTCTTCCCGTTGAGCACATGCCCTCCCATATTCGTCAGGACTTTACGCTCGACGTCATGATCCCCTCGCTCGATAAGATCTATGACCGTGCTTATGGTCGTCCGCTCGACGGCGCCTTTGGCGTGTCGTTCGACAACTGGATCAACGAGTATTCGATGCAGTATGACCTTACTGCCGATCAGATTGATGACGCTCTGAACGGCCTTACCAAGAGCCTTCGCCGCGGTGCCGTTCTGAATCCCCTTGCCTGGTACGAGACCACGGTCGAGGAGGATGCGAAGGCAGCCGGTTTCGATACCGCCGACGAGTATCTCAAGAGTATGTACAACCCGCGAGTTACGCAGTATCTGCGCGTCACCGGCTTTGAGAAGAAGTGCGACGGCGCCGCCGCTGTTGTCGTAATGCCCACGGAGAAGGCCAAGGCCATGGGTGTCCCGTATGCGCCTATCGAGGTTCTGGGTACGGGCGCCTCTGCTGTCGAGGCCGGTCTGCTCCACAACGAGCACTGGGCTACCGAGCTTGCCGCCAAACAGGTCTATGACCTTACTGGCGTGAGCCCCGATGAGATCGACCTGTTCATGTGCAATGACTTCTTCCTGGCTTCCGAGATCGTTTCGGCCGAGGAGTGCGGCTATATTCCGCGTGGCGAGGCTTGGAAGTACGCGATCGACGGCCGTACCGCTTTTGACGGCGATAAGCCCATCAACCCGCACGGTGGCCGTTGCAACTTCGGTCACGCTCATGGCGCATCCGGTATCGCCGATATCGTCGAGGCCGTCAGGCAGATGCGTGGCGTCGCCGGTGCCACCCAGATGAAGAAGATCCCCGAGACGGCGTTCCTGCGCGGTTTTGGCGGTTCTCAGAACGTGCGCTGTCAGATTCTTCGTACCGTCGCCTAAGCGACCGCGGTTTTCGATTTCCCATAAGGAGTATTCTCATGCAACTCAAAGATATGGAGCCCGTGGTCAAGAAGTTCTACACGGGTCTTGAAGAGGGCATCTATTGGGCACGTCAGTGCCCCGAGTGCGGAGCCGTCGAGTTTCCGCCTCACCTTGCCTGCAATGCCTGCGGCTATCACAAGACCGATTGGGTCCAGGTTTCTGGTCACGGCCATCTGATTGATTTTACCCTGCCTGGTCCGCAGAACGACAAGCCCTACCTCAAGGAGTATGGCAAGTACGCCTACGGCGCCGTCGATATTGACGAGGGTTCTCAGTACACCTACGTCATCTACGGCATTACCAAGAAGAAGGCCCCTGAGATTCGCGCCAAACTCATGGCGGGCGAGACCGTTGGCGTCCA
>CALLRY010000060.1:0-21809 GCA_938014285.1 uncultured Collinsella sp.
TGAAGTTGAACGTCAGATTGTCCAAATGCGACCCGCGCAGCGTCGGCTGGTCCGCCGTTCGGTAGAACGGCGGAACCTAAACTGCCTGTGCCAGCTTCTCGGCTCGCTCGGCGGCGGCGAGCGCCTCGATCACGGTGCCGAGCTGATCGCCCAGAAGGACGCCGTTGTAGGTGGAGTTGAAACCGATGCGGTGATCGGTCACGCGGTCCTGGGGCTGGTTGTAGGTACGGATCTTCTCGGAACGGTTGCCGTGGCCGATCTGGCTCTGGCGCTCGGCACCGAGCTCGGCCTGCTGCTTCTCGAGTTCCATCTCGTACAGACGGGCGCGCAGCATCTGCATGCAGACCTCGCGGTTCTGGATCTGGGAACGCTGCTCCTGCGACTGCACCACGGTGTTGGTGGGCAGGTGGGTGATGCGCACGGCGGAGTAGGTGGTGTTAACGCACTGACCGCCAGGGCCGGAGGCGCAGTAGGTGTCGATGCGCAGGTCGGACTGGTTGATCTGGACGTCGATCTCCTCGGCCTCGGGAAGTACGGCGACGGTAGCCGTGGAGGTCTGAATGCGGCCCTGGGACTCAGTCTTGGGAACGCGCTGGACGCGGTGCACGCCGGACTCGAACTTCATGACGGAGTAGACGCGGTCGCCCTCGACCTTGAACTCGATGGACTTAAAGCCACCGGCCTCGCTGGGGCTGGAATCGAGCACGGTAGTCTTCCAGCCGCGCGACTCGCAAAAGCGCTGGTACATCTTGTACAGATCGCCGGCGAAGATGGCCGCCTCGTCGCCACCGGCGGCGGAGCGGATCTCGACGATGGTGTTCTTGTCGTCGTTGGGGTCGCTCGGGATGAGCATGTACTTGATGTCTTCCTCGAGCTGGGGAAGCTTGGCCTCGTTTTCGGAGATGTCCATCTGGAGCATCTCCTTCTCATCGGCATCGGTGGTATCGTGCAGCATTTCCTTGGCAGCCTCGATGTCATCGAGCGCGCCGATGTACTCGCGCGAGGCGGCAATGAGGTCGGACTGGTGCGCGTACTCCTTGTTGAGACGCGTGAACTCCTTGATATCGGAGGCGACGGCCGGGTCGGAAAGCTTCTTCTCGAGCTCCTCGTAGGCCTTGATGATCTTTTCGAGCTTGTCGCGCATGACGGACTCCTTTATATGCGTGAAGGCGAAAATCGGCAGAATTGATGGGGCGCGGGGCGCCGCTGCGGGGGTAAGTCCAGCTAGAGCATGTCGATCTTCAGATACATGCGCATCCCTTCGCGTATGGGGTACATAGTTGCGGTCTAACCCATATATGATAGCGTGCGCAGGCAAACCTGCATATAACCCGCACGGAATCCGACAAAGGGACAGTCCCTTTGTCGGATTCTAAAGCGTATGGAGTAGGGCGATGAGGAAGCGAACACCCTGGAGGTAGGCGCGGCGGGTGATGCGCTCGTTGGTGCCGTGGACGCCTCGGTCGCACTCGTCATCATCGACCACAAAGGCCGAGAAGCGAATGCACTCAGGGCAAATGTGCTGGTAGTTGGCAGCGTCGGTCGCACCGATCACGGTCGAGGGCACAATTGCCACTGGCTCGAATGATCCGTTTTCCTCCATCCCCTTTGGATCACGGAAATAGCGGACGGCGATGGAGCGAACCGCCTCGAGACCGGGACCACCGATGCGCGGGGACGGCGAGGGTTCGGAGCTGCCGGGGCCCAGCTCCACTTCGACACGACCGGCAAGGTCCGCCCCGGCAACCGCCTCACGGCAGCGCGCCACAACGTCGGCCACGCTCGTGCCCTCGAGCATGCGGAAGTTAATGTTGGCCCACATATCCTGCGGCATTACGTTGGCGCCGGTGCTGCCACCCTCGATCTGCGTGGGCGCGCAGGTGGTCGTCACCAGCGGATAGAGCTTTTTGCTGGCGAGGCAATCGCGGACAATGGCATCCCCGTTGGCGGCAATTTCATCGGCCGTGTAGAGCCCCAACTCGACGAGTTGGGCGGCAAGCAAGTCGGTCACGCGCGTCGGCCACTCGATATCGCAGATTGCGGTGATGGCACGGCTGAGCACCTCGAGTGAAGTGCCCCCGTAGGGGTTGGAGGAATGCCCGCCCTCGCTACGCGTCCTCAACACGATATCGGCGTAGCCCTTCTCCGCGAGATCGGCATGCATAAGCCAGCCCTCGCCCGCGCCGTACTCGGCAGCCGGAACGATGCGGTAGTCGCCCTCGTCGATCAGGTACTCAAGCTCAATGCCGCGCTCTTCGAGCACGCGGCCGATGGCACCCGCACCGAACTGCGTGGTTTCCTCGTCCTGGCCAAAAGCCAGCAGCAGGGTGCGCTCGTGCTCCCAGCCGTGTGCGAGCGCATACTCAACCGCCTCGAGAATGCCTGCGACCTGGTCTTTCATATCGATGGCGCCGCGACCCCAAATGTAGGTGTCGTCCACATGTCCGCTAAAGGGGACATGCGTCCAGTCAGCCTCGGTGCCGGGTACCACGGGAACCACGTCCATGTGGCCCATGAGCATGACGGGTTTGAGGGCAGGGTCGGAACCGCTAAGCGTCACCAATAGCGAATGGTCGATAAGCTCGACCTTACCCGCCGTAAATACGTGCGGCCAAGTCTGCTGCATATACGCGCGCAGGTCGTCGAACGGCTGCCAGTTCACCGCCTCGGCATCCATACTCGAGATGGTCGGAAACGACAGCACGCGGCCCAGGCGCTCGCACGCACCAGCCTCGTCCAGATCGGCAAAATCATCCTCATGCGCAAAAAAGCGCCAAACCTCGGCCATGACATCCTTTCGATTGTGATGACGAGGGCCGCCCCACCGGAGCGGCCCTGCCACATAAGCGTTTGCGGTCGGTTATTTGTCCTCGAGATAACGAGAGAGGAACTCGCGAGTGCGCTGGTGTTTGGGGTTGCCGAAGAGCTCGGCCGGCGCGGCGTCCTCGAGCACCACGCCCTTGTCCATAAAGACCACGCGGTCGGACACGGTTCGGGCAAAGGCCATCTCGTGCGTGACGACGACCATGGTCATGCCGTCGGCCGCGAGCTTGCGCATGACCTCGAGCACCTCGCCCACGATCTCGGGGTCGAGTGCGGAGGTCGGCTCGTCGAACAGCATGATCTGCGGATTCATGCACAGGGCGCGCGCGATGGCCACGCGCTGCTTTTGGCCACCGGACAGGCGACCCACGGCGGCATGCGCAAACTTTTCGAGCCCCACGCTCGTCAAATGCTCCATCGCGACCTTCTCGGCCTCGGCCTTGCTCATCTTTTTGAGCGTGACGGGCGCAAGCGTGCAGTTGTCGAGCACGTCCATGTTGTTGAACAGGTTAAAGCCCTGGAACACCATGCCGATGTCCTCGCGGAGTTTATTGATATTGCAGCGCTCGGCCGTGAGGTCCTGGCCGTGGAACCAGATGTGGCCCGCGTCCGGGGTCTCGAGCAGGTTGAGGCAGCGCAGGAAGGTCGACTTGCCCGAGCCCGAGGCGCCGATAATGGTAACGACCTCGCCGGGGTTAACGGACAGGTCGATGCCCTTGAGCACCTCGAGCGAGCCGAAGCTCTTGCGCAGGCCCTCGACGCGGATGAGCGGCTCATTGGTCTGTGCGGCGGCCGCGGTGCCGGTAGTGGCGGTATCTGCCATGATGATTCTCCTCGTCTTGAGCCTAGTTGGAGCTGGGCAGCGTTGCCGGGGCCTCGGCGCCGAGCTTTTTGCCAAAGGCCTCGAGCAGGCGGCTCGCCACGAGCGTCAGGATCAGGTAAACCACGAGCGCCACGCAGTAGACCTCCATCTGACGGTAGTACACGCCGGCGACGGTGGTGGTGGCGTACATGAGGTCGAACACGCCGATGACCGAAAGCACCGACGAATCCTTGATATTGATGATGAGCTCGTTGGTGAGTGCGGGGATCGCGTTTTTAATGCCCTGGGGGAACACGACCTTGCGCATGGCCTGCCACTGCGACAGACCCAACGAACGCGCCGCCTCGGCCTGGCCGGCGTCGATGGACTCGATGCCGCCGCGCAGGACCTCCATCATGTAGGCGGTGGAGTTAAGCGAGATGGTGACGAGGCCGGCGGTAAAGGTGCTCCAGATCTGGTTGGCCTGGGCGGTCTCGAAGCCCATGCCGCGCAGAACGGTAAAGCCCGCGTAATAGATAAGCAGGCCCTGGACCATCATGGGCGTGCCGCGCACAATGGTGGAGTAGACGGTCGCGAAGCCGCGGCCGATACTCTTAAAGAAACGCACCAAGTCGTTGTCCACGCGGTCGAACGTCTGAATGCGCAAAAACACAAAGAGCAGTGCCAGGAAGAAGGCGATGACGGTGCCGAAGGTGGCAAGCGCGATGGTGATTTCGATGCCGCGGATAAAGAAGTCACCACTCTTATAGGTCATGTAGACCAGGCTCGGCAAAAAGTCGCTGGGGTTGGAATCCGAGACGATGCTTACCTGCACCAGGTCGATAAACGACATGACACAGCGGTCGATAAAGAAGATTGCCGCGATGGCAACGACGACATAGCTGACCAAGCGCGCGCCGTGGCGGAAGCGCTCGGATGCGAACGGCGACTTTTCGCGATAGTCGTTCCAGTGCATGAGCTTGGTGACGAGTGCCGCCGCCGACACGACGACCCAGGCCCACAGGATCGCCCAAAGGCAGTCCTGGAAGATGCCAGTGGGCGCCAAAAAGCTCAGCGGCGTGGGGTTGCGCTGGCTAAACGCCAGGCCGAGCGCCGCGATAACGCTCGTGCCCAGGTATACATAACGGTGGTCGGCCTTAATAAAGGAGGCCAGGCGATTGACGGTTTTCATGCTGCCTCCCTATGCCGGCTGACGGTCGAGGCACGCGTCCCACATTTGGTCGCGCTCCTCTTGGCTAATGCCCTTGAGTGTCTTGTCGATGAGCTTAAGCAGTTTGTCCGAGCCCTTGCGGCAGCCGACGTTTGCCGTGACCTCCTGCTTAAAGCCCTCGCCCTCGGCAAATTGAATGGGGACGATGCCCGGGTTTTGGGCCATATAGCCCTTCTCGTTCTCGGTGTTGTAGGTCACGGCGTCGCAGGTGCCCTGCAGCAGGTTCGAAAACACCGT
The DNA here is from genome assembly GCA_938014285.1 of uncultured Collinsella sp. GTDB lineage: Bacteria > Actinomycetota > Coriobacteriia > Coriobacteriales > Coriobacteriaceae > Collinsella. The sequence goes on from CALLRY010000060.1 coordinate 5,094, forward strand.
GGGGACCGAATCGACCGGGTTCTTGTGCACAACGCCCGGGATTTCGTCGATGACGGTATCGAGCATGGTGTCCTTTTGGCCGAGGACCGTAGCGCCGCTAAAGTCGCTGAGCTTGGTCGCATTTTGGTAGGGCGAGCCCTCTTTTACGAACAGGCCAAAGTAGCCAATGAAGTACGGGTCGGAAAAGCCGACGGACTCCTCGCGCTCGGGCGTGGCGCTCATGCCGGCAATGATGAGGTCGATCTGGCCGTTGTTGAGCGAATCGATAAGGCCCGAGAAACTCTGCTTGACGGCAACGGGCTCGCCACCGAGGGCCTTGCAGACGATCTTGGCGATCTGCACGTCGTAGCCATCGGCATAGGCACCCTGCACGTTGTCGATGGGGATGGTGTACTCGCTGGCCTCGGAGACCTGCCAGTTGTACGGGGCGTAGGCCGCCTCCATGCCAATGCGGATCTTATCCTTGCCGATCACGGAATCGGACAGGTCGTCGCGACCGCCGCCCGTCGTGGGCTGAACCACCTTGAGCGTTGACGGGCGCTGACAGCCGGCAAGCGCGCCGGCGACGACGGAAGCGCTCGCAGCGAGGGCGCTACCCAAAAAGATGCGACGGCTGCATACCGGCTGGCGCTGCGCATCGCACTGTTGGGGAGAATGCATAATCTGCCTTCCCTGTTGAATCGTATGCTGACGACTTAACAGGATATACGCCAGCGACCGGCAGCGCAGCACAAGCTCGAAAAATTAATAGACACACGGTAGCCATTGGGGACGCCGATGTTTTGGCAATGCCGGCGAGCGACGTCCAGAGCGAACAAGTGGCATGAAAAAGGCAAGGCATGACCAGAAGGTCTATGTCTTGCCTTTTGAATGACAACTTGTCGCTCTGGACGACGCGCAGCATCGACCGAGCGGCGGAACCTCTAGAGCAAGGTAACGCTAAAGCTGCGAACATCCGTCTCGCCGGGAGCCAAGGTGATGGTGTTGACCTTGTGCTCAAAGACGTCGTCCTCGGTGTCCATGGTGGTGTGACCGGTCCAGGGCTCGAGCGCCACAAACGGAGCGTCGTTGGCGGCAGACCACACGCCGATGTACTTAAAGCCCTCAAAGTCGATCTTGACGCCGTGGCCCGACTTGCGGCCGCGCAGTGTGAGCATGGAGCCCGGAGTATCGGTGAACATGATGGCATCGTTATCGAAGCTGCGGTGCGTGATGGGCAGCACGTCCGAGTTATCGGGCGCCTTGTAGCTGCCCTCGAACGTCATAAGACCGTCGGGCGTGATGATGGGAGCCTCGTTGGTCCAAGCCTCGGTAAACGCCAACTCGTAATCCTCGAACGCCTCGTCCTCGGCACCGGGGGCGGGCACGTTAAATGCGGGGTGGCCGCCCACCGAGAACGGCAGGTCCACGTCGCCGGTGTTGGTGACGGCAAAGGTCTGCGTGAGGGTGGCGTCGCCGGTCAAGGCATAGGTCATGTTGAGCTTAAAGTGGAACGGGAACGCCTTGAGCGACTCGGGCGTATCGGTAATCTCGTACGTTACCGAGGAGCCGTCCTCCGAAACCTCGACCAGCTTGTGCTCGACAATGCGCGCGAGTCCGTGGCGCGGCATCTCGCAGGTACCGGCCGCAGACGTTGCCGTGTTGTTGCGCAGCGAGCCCACAATGGGGAACAGGATGGGCGCGTGCTTGCCCCAAAAGGCGGGGTCGCCCTGCCACAGATACTCGTTGCCGTTGAGGGCAAGGCTCGTGAGCTGGGCGCCCATGGAATCGATGGCCGCGGTGAGGCCGCCGCGCTTGATGGTAGTAACGGTAGACATGCTACTTCCTCCAAAAGTAAACAATAGTGTCGAGGGCTATTGTCCCACTCTTGGCGGCGGGACGGGACGGCAGGCGATTATTGAGTAGCCATAGCGGAATGAGCGGCGAGCGCCTACTGGGTATCCACGTAAAGGTCGAACCCGCCCTGCGGTGTAGTGTCGACCGTGTCGGGCGCCTGTGAGTTAAAGTTCACGGGGACCATGCGCTTTGAGGCGCGGAAGCGCGTGCCGTCGGTGGCGACGGGCGGTTCATCGACGGTGAGCTCGTAGTCTCCGGGCTTGAGCTCGATGCCGTCACCAGCGGAATTGACGTATTGATACTCGTCAATTGTCTGCCCTTTGAGCGTGCGCCCCACGATATGGATGAGCATTTGGCTGTCGCCGCGCGCGGTGTCCCACGTCGCGCCGTCCTTGACCTCGACCGACACATGTACCGAGCGCGTGCGGCTGAGCGATTGCTCGACAGACATCTCGACCTTGGCGGCGTCTTTTCGCTGTTGTTCGACATGGCTCCAGACGTTTCCAATTACCGAGCATGCGATAACGCCGGCCATAAAGGCGATAAGGATGGGGCCGAGCGGCGAGCAACGTCCTGCATCTTCCTCGCGAGACAGATTGGGGCGACGTGTGGGTGCGGGCGCCTGGGCACCCTGCGAGGGCACGTCGAGAATGCTGAAGGATGCCGTGCTGTCGGGGTCGATAGTGTGACGCGGCTGCGGGGTCTTTGCCGGCGAGATCGACATGTCGGCTGGCTCGCCGAGCGTGGCCGTAGCGTCGGCCTTGGCCTCGTCTGCCTCGGCCTGGGCCCAAGCTTGTTCGAAGGTCAGGGGCTCGACGGGGTCGAGGGCGGCGTCCGAGTCGGCGGCGACGTCGTTGCCGGTCTCGTCCTCGTCGCTCGACACGCCACGCGGCGTAGGCTCGTCCCACTCCTCATCCGGAGCTTCGCCCTCGCTATACCACCATTCAAAGTTATCGATATCCATACGGGGCGCCCCTTAGGCCTCGCAAATAAACACTCGCTAGTTTTATACCCCCAGACGACACCGAAGCTCACCCGCGCCGGACACAAAAACCGTCACAACATTCGACGCTTTTCCTCGATTTCGAGATTTTCGCCGAATGTTGTGACGGTTTGGGCGACTGGCCGGCAGCGCAATGCGACAAAGGGACTGTCTCTTTGTCACATTCTGTTAGAGTTGCAGGGATTGAATCCCGCTTATTCATGCGACATTGGAGTGACAACCTTGACCGCCGCAACCACGCCTAAAAGTAAGTCAACCGCCGCCGCGCTCTCCCCTGCGCGCACCAAGCTCTGCCTGGCGCTGCTCGTGCTGTTGGGATTCTCGCTCGGCTGCTCCGAGTTCGTGGTCATCGGCATCGAAAGCGACCTGGCGACGGAACTCGGCGTATCGCTTGCCACCGCAGGCCAACTTATTAGCGTGTTCGCACTGATCTACGCTATCGCGACGCCGGTGCTCGCGCTCAGCACGGGACGTTTTCGCCGCTACCAGCTGCTCGTGTGCTATAGCATCGTCTTTGTGCTCGGCAACCTGGTCATGGCGTTGGCGCCCAACTTCCAGGTGCTCTTTATCTCGCGCATTGTCCTGGGCTCCGTCTCGGGCGCACTGCTCGCCGTGGGCGTGACGTACATCCCTGAGCTTCTGTCCCCGCAGCAAACTTCGCTTGCCATCTCGGTGGTGTACGGCGCGTTTTCCGTGGCGATGGTCTTTGTCACTTCGATCGGTAAGTTTGTGGCCGACACGCTCGATTGGCACGTGGCCATGTACGGCACGCTAACCTTTGCCGTTTTGATCTGTGGAGCGCTCGTGGCGTCTATGCCGCGCGCCGGACAAACCGACGAGCCCGCCACCTTTCGCGAGCAGGCGGGTCTGCTACGCGAGCCGAGCATCATCACCGGCATGCTCATCTTTTTGTTTGGCGTGGGCTCGGTCTATGTGTTCTACGGCTACGTGACGCCTTATCTTGAGCAGGTGCTGGGCATGGGCACGGTCGAAGCCAGTACCACGCTTATGGCCTACGGCGTGTTCTGCCTGATCTCGAACATCCTGGGCGGATGGATCGATGCGCGCTTTGGCATGAAGGCGCTGCTTGTGACGTTTGTGCTGCAGGCTGCGGCGTTACTCGGGCTGTTTGCTTTGGGCGGCACCATGCCGCTCGCGCTGGTCTTTGTCTTTAGCTTGGCGCTGCTCATGTACCTGTTCTCGGTGTCGTGCATCACACACTTTATGGATGTGGCACGCAGCCGCCACCCCAAGTCGATGGTACTCGCAAGTTCGGTTGAGCCCATGGCGTTTAACGTCGGCATCTCGTTTGGCACCGCAGTGGGCGGCGCCGTGGTAAGCGGAGTTGGCATTGCCTACGTTGGCGCGGTCGGTGCCGTGTTCTCGCTTGTGGCCTGGGCGCTCACGCTGGTGACGATTAAGTTGGCTCGCTGGGAGCGCAAGCGGGCGAGGGCGCAGGCGTAGATGCGATACTCGAGCTCGATGATGGCGATCGAAAGGAAACCGCATATGCAACGTGTACTGTTTATCTGCCATGGGAATATCTGCCGCTCGACGATGGCTGAGTCGGTGTTTGCCGAGCTCGTGCGCCGCGCTGGGCGCGAGGGCGAGTTTGTCATTGATTCCGCGGCGACCTCGACCGAGGAGATTGGCAACCCGCCGCACCATGGCACGCTCGCCAAGCTGCGCGAGGTCGGGATTCCCGTCGTCGCACATCGCGCGCGCCAGGTGCGACGCGCGGAGTATGGCGACTGGGACCACATTGTCTATATGGACGACGAAAACGCCCGCGGCCTGTACCGCATCTTTGGCGACGACCCCGACGGCAAGATCTCGCGCCTGCTCGATTGGACCGATCGCCCCGGCGACGTGGCCGATCCCTGGTACACCGGCAACTTCGATGCCACCTACCGCGATGTGCTCGCCGGCTGCACGGCCATGCTCGAGCAGTTATAGGCAAGCGAGCACGCGGACGCACGTGCCACGCCATCGGCATAAAACGAGCGTGGATTTTCTCCCACTTTGAGCGCTCGAGTGCGCTCTAAACGGGAGAAAATCCACGCTCATGAATGTGACAAAGGGACTGCCCCTTTGCCACATCCGGGACTGGCCCTAGACCGGCTTGACCTCCAGCTTTATCCCCTCGGCGCAGGAGTCGCCCAAAACATCCGAAAGGGCCCAGGTCGCATATAGCGGCAAATAGAGAACCGCTCCGTTGCGCTCAACGTTGCCTCTCGAGAAAACAATCCCGAGCCTTACGCCATATTCAGCCGTATCAAGCACATGACCGAGCGCAGCGTGCGCGTGGTAATAGGAGCCCGATTTAACCTCGATCGGAACAGCCGTCCCATCCGGTCCATCGACCACAAAGTCCACTTCGCCGCGCTTTTTTGTCTGATAGTAGTAAAGCTGGCGATTTTGGGCAGCTAGCTGCTGGGCCACCACGTTTTCGTAAATGCCGCCCAGATTGGGCTCTTTGCTATCAAGATACGCCGCTTGGGCGACTCCAACGGGGTAGCGCGCCATCAACATGCCCGTATCCGATTGATATAGCTTGAACTGCGATGGCCGTGCCGTCTTGAGCAGGGGCGATTTTGGCTCGGTTACGATATCGGCTTTGAGAGCAACGCCGGCATCGACAAGCCATACAAAATCTCGCTGATACTTCTCGTAGTGAGCCTTGGGGTCAATGGAATTGAGCACGAAGCGCTTGTTTTCGCCCTCGAGCATAATAGGGAGCTGATCGTAGATGCTCTGCACCTGCAGGGCTCGCCCGCTTGCATACTTGGAGATATCCCGCCGGTACTGTTCGTTGAGCCCTGACTGCAGCTGACGAACAGAGGCAAGGTCGCCCTGCGTGTCAAGGAAACGCTGCACGACCTCCGGCATTCCGCCGACAACGGTATAGGTCCTGAAGTTTGCCATCATCGCGTCATGAATGTAATCAGGAATGGGCCTCTCGCTGATACACGCGTCACGTATCGTTTGGCGAGCCCCCTCGCTCACCCCGGTTGCCCAGCAAAACTCCTCAAAATCGAGCGGGAACATCCTAAGCTCGTGGACATACCCCACGGGATAGGACCTGACGCCCTTGAACTGGGTCCCGAGCATTGACCCCGAAAACGCCCAGCGGCACCTCCCGTCCTCTACAAGGAACTTTGCCATCGTCATGATGTCGGGGGCCTCTTGGACCTCATCGATAAACACGAGCGTTTTGCCTGGTGCAATCGACTTTCCCGAAAGAAGCGTCACCCTGCTGATGAAATCATCGGCATTCCGCGCCTCGAGAAGAGCATCTTTTGCCTGGCGATTTTCCATGAGATTGAGCTCGATGTAGGTTGCATGGCTGGCTTTGCCAAATGCGCGAATCGAATAGCTTTTGCCGATCTGGCGAGAACCCGTGATGAATAAGGCCTTTTGCTCGGCAGACTTCAGCCAACGCTCCAGCTCTGCCGCTATTTTCCTGCGCAGCATAGGCTCTCCCCTCAGTGTCATCAAATGAAATGCAAAGTTTTATGCGCTTAATTATCGATGAAATGTAGGATTTTTAGAACCTAAAATCGGATGAAATGCAGAGATTTAGGATTATAAGCAAAAAGAAGGGGCAGCCCCGGCGAATGTGACAAAGGGACTGTCCCTTTGTCACATTGCGCTCGACTACTCGTCGACGATCTCGGCAAGCCAGACGTTCAGCGTATCGACCTCGGGGCAGCAGAACTTTGCCGTACCGGGCTCGTTGCCAGGCACGGTTCCGCCATAGCGCAGGATATCGATATAGGGAAAGCCCACATGGCAGGCCATGGCACACATCTTGCCGCGGTCTCGGTCGAAGTCAAAAACGTCGCCCGGCTTGTGACCATGGTGGCAGCGGCACGCACCCAGCTGGTCCACGCAGCTCACGCGGATGCGCGGACGCTTGCCCCGCGGCGCGCCGAGCGGCTTGTTCTCGCCCGCAGGCTTGGCGCCGCCCTCGCCAGCATTACTCATGGTCAATCACATCCAGGCAGGCCTCGATGGGAAGGCCAGCCGACTTGTCCTCTTGGTCGGCATTGCGCTCGATAAGCTCAGCCACCACGCGCATGGCATCGGACGTCGCGCGCTGCAGGCTCCAACCGGCCATAACGCGGCCGACGAGCACCGCCGAGAACGTGTCGCCCGTGCCCGGGAAATAGACCGGAATGAGCTCAAAGGGAATCGTGAAGTACTCCCCCGCCACATGGTCGTAACCGATAACCGCGTTCGTGCCATTGACCACGGCGCTCGTAATGACCACCGACTTGGCACCCAGCTCGCGCACGGCGTCCACAAGGGCGCGGGCCTCGTCGGGCGTGAGTTGCTCGGCGATAGGCGTATCGGTGAGCAGGCATGCCTCGGTATAGTTGGGCACCGCGTAGTCTGCGCACTCCAGCAGATGCCGCATAAGGCCAATCGTGGACTCGGGCACGCCCGCATAGAGCTTGCCGTTGTCGCCCATGATGGGATCGACGAACACCTTGGTGCCCTTTTGCGCGCGGCGGTGGCAAAAGTCCGAGATGATACGCGTCTCTTCCTCGGTCACGATAAAGCCGGTCGAGATGGCGTCGAACTCAAAGCCGAGCTCCTCCCAGATAGCGAGGCTTTGACGCACGTACTCGGTGGTGTCGTGGATGTAGAACTTGGGGTAGTTGAGCGTATCGGAAACGAGCGCCGTCGGCAGGTTATGGATACGGTAGCCCATGTGCGACAGCACCGGCAGCATGGCGGAAAGCGCGACCTTGCCGTAGCCGCACATATCGTTGATCAGCAGCAGCTGAGTGTTCTTCATGAGAGTCCCCCCTTAGTTCGGGCGCGGCACAGCAGCGCCACAGTGCGACTAAGTGTAGCGCAGGGGACGTTGTGAGCGGGCGCTACGGTCGCGAAGAGCGCATTGTTGCGAAAAGGTTACGAAAACGAGGTAGTCGTTGGGGACGTTCTTAAATGACTAGTCAAACAAGAACGTCCCCAACGACTATCCCGGCAATTAGCCCAAGGAGTGTCCCCAAGTGCCGGCACATAAGGAACGTCCCTAAGTGCCAAAACGACTGGTCGGGCAACGCCGATGTTTTGGCGAAGTCAGCGAAAACCCGCCAGAGTGAGCAAGGTGCCTTGAAACGAGGCGGCATTGACCTTCTGGTCATGCCGCCGAAGTTGAAAGGCAGATTGCCGCTCTGGCGGGTTTGCAGCGTCGAGCCGTTACGCGGTTTGGTAAAACCGCGTAACCACTAGTTTGGTACCTTGACATTCATTTCTCATGCTCCTAGATTGGTTGGGCACAAAACAATTCCACTACCTAACTAAAGAAAGGAGCAACACTAATTCATGTGCGATGAACCTCTTAACCTTTGTTCGCACGAGCCCGGCGGCGACCCGTCACAGCCGGCGGATGCACCCGAAGCGGTCAGCGCTGAAGACAAACTCGCCAAGCGCATCCTCAATAATCTGGGCTTTTGCGGCCATTACATGCATTTTCATGGCGGAGGCGTGTCCGGCAAGGCGCCCATCATCTGCCTGCTGGCCAAGCAGCCCGGCGGCGAGATGTCGCAGCAGGAACTCGGCATGCACTTCGACCTCAAGCCGGGGTCGCTTTCCGAGATCCTGTCCAAGCTCGAGCTCAACGGCCTCATCGAGCGCAGCCGTAACCCCAAGGATCGACGGCAACTCACCATTCGCCTGACCGAAACCGGCCGGGAAAACGCCCGAATCGACCAGGCAGCCCGCATCCGCTTTAGAGAACGGGCCTTTAGCGCGCTCACCCACGACGAGCGCGAGGACCTCGCCGAAATGCTCGATAAAATCCGCGTAACCTGGGAGGAACTGGATGATTAAAACCCTCACGGGAAGCATCCGCGACTATATGAAAGTCACCGTTGCCACGCCGCTGCTCGTGCTTGGCGAGGTGCTCTGCGAGATGCTGATTCCATTTATCACCGCCAACCTGATCGACGCCATCAAAGACGGCGCCACCGTAGCCGAGATGCTTCCCACCGCAGGCTTTTTGGTGCTCATCGCGCTAACATCGCTTGCTTTTGGCGCCGCAGCCGGCGTCACCTGCAGCCATGCGAGCTGCGGATTCGCCAAGAACCTGCGTCACGACCTGTTCTACAAGATCCAGACGTTCAGCTTTGCCAACATCGATGAGTTCTCGAGCTCCTCGCTCGTCACGCGCCTGACCACCGACATCAACAACGTTCAGCAGGCCTTTATGATGATCATCCGTATCGCCGTGCGCGCGCCGCTGGTATTGATCTTCGCCTTTACCATGGCGTTTATCATGGGCGGCAGCGTCGCCATGGTCTACCTGGTCATCATTCCGCTGCTGGGCTTTGGACTGTTCTTTATCATCTTTAAGGTGCGGCCCATCTTCTCGCGCGTGTTCCACAAGTACGATGCCCTTAATGAGTCCGTCGAGGAAAACGTCACCGGCATGCGCGTGGTTAAGAGCTACGTGCGCGAAGACTTTGAGAAGGAGAAGTTCGCGACCGCCGCGCGCGACGTCCAGATGGACTTCACCCGCGCCGAGAAGCTGCTCGCCTTTAACAACCCCATGATGAACATCTGCGTCAACGGCGCGTTTGTCGTCATCATCTACCTGGGCTCCAAGCTCATCATCACGAGCCAGGGCACGCTGTTCGACGTGGGCCAGCTCTCCTCGATCTTTACCTATGGCTTCCAGATCCTTATGAGCCTGATGCAGCTGTCGATGATCTTTGTCATGGTGACCATGGCCGACGAATCGGCGCACCGCATTACCGAGGTGCTGGCCGCCGAGCCCACAATCGCCAATCACGCCAAGCCCGTGCTCGAGGTTGCCGACGGTTCCATCGACTTTGACCACGTGAGCTTTAAGTATTCCGCACATGCGAAGCGCCAGGCGCTCGACGATATCGACCTGCACATTAAGAGCGGCGAGACCATCGGCATCATCGGCGGCACCGGCTCGGCCAAGTCCACGCTCGTAAACCTCATTGCCCGCCTGTACGACGCCACCGAAGGCACCGTGCGCGTGGGCGGCATGGACGTGCGCGACTACGATCTGGACGCACTGCGCCACCAGGTCGCCATGGTGCTGCAGAAAAACGTGCTGTTTAGCGGCACCATCGCCGAGAATCTGCGCTGGGGCGACTCGAACGCCACCGACGAGGAAGTCCGCGAGGCGGCACATCTGGCCTGCGCCGATGAGTTTGTCGATGGCTTCCCCAAGGGCTATGACACCTGGATCGAACAGGGCGGCTCCAATGTTTCCGGCGGTCAGAAGCAGCGCCTGTGCATTGCGCGCGCCCTGCTGCGTCGCCCCAAGATCTTGATCCTGGACGACTCCACCAGCGCCGTCGACACCAAGACCGACGCCAAGATTCGCGCGGGGCTGGCAAGCTATCTGCCTAACACGACCAAGCTCATCATCGCCCAGCGCATTAGCTCCGTGCAGGATGCAGACCGCATCATCGTCATGGAGGGCGGCCGTATCGCGCAGATCGGCAACCATGACGAGCTGCTTAAGACGAGCGAGATCTACCGCGAGACCTTTACCTCGCAAAACAAGATGTCTGCCGAGGGCGAAGGGGCCGTCGAGGCCGACACCGAGGCATCCGCAACGCAAGCTCAGACCCAGGAAGGAGGCGAGGCACATGAGTAAGGCAACGACCGCCGAGCGCGCGCTCAACCGCAAGGGCGGCACCATGTCGCGCCTCATCAAGACGCTTTTTGGCTTCTACCCCGTGCTTTTGCCCCTCGTCGTCGTCGGCGTGGTGCTCTGCGCCATCATCAACTCCATCGGCGCGACCTTCCTTCAGAGCGCTCTGCAGATTATTAGCGAATCGTGGCAGTCGGGCGATTGGGAAGCCGCACAGCCCAAGATCGCACAGCTCGTGACCACCCTCGCCTGCATCTACGGCGTCGGCATCCTGTCCTCGCTGTTCTGGAACCGCGCCATGGCCACCGTCACGCAGGGCTCGCTCGAGAAGCTGCGCGAGAAGATGTTCAACCGCATGCAGGACCTGCCGATTCGCTACTTCGACACGCACCAGCGCGGCGACATCATGAGCCACTACACCAACGACATCGACACGCTGCGCCAGATGATCAGCCAGTCGCTGCCCAACTTGCTCATGACGACCATCGTCATCGTCACGGTGTTCTTTATCATGCTGTACTACAGCGTTTGGATGTGCCTGGTCATTGTGGCAGGTGTCGCCTTTATGACCTTTATGACCAAGCTGCTCGGCTCCAACTCCGCGCGTTTCTTTATTGCGCAGCAGACCGAGCTCGGCGTGGTCGAGGGCCACATCGAGGAAGTCATGAACGGCCAGAAGGTCGTCAAGGCATTCTGCCACGAGTCTGCCGCCGAGGCCGATTTTGACGAGCGCAACGAAAAGCTCTTCGAGGTCTCACAGAAGGCCAACATGTACGCCAACATCCTCATGCCTATCCTTATGAACCTGGGCAACCTGCTCTACGTGCTGGTCGCACTGGCGGGCGGCATTTTCCTGGCGCTGGGCGTGCCTAACCTGAGCATCTCGGGCATGACGCTGTCCATCGCCGTCGTAGTGCCGTTCCTCAACATGACCAAGCAGTTCTGCGGACAGATCGGCCAGATCTCGCAGCAGATCAACGCCGTGGTCATGGGCCTCGCCGGCGCCGACCGCATCTTTGAGCTCATCGACGAGAAGCCCGAGGCCGACGAAGGCTACGTGACGCTCGTCAACGCGCAGGTGAACCCCGAGACCTGGCAGTTCGAGGAGGCCGACCACCACACCGGCATGTGGGCATGGAAACATCCGCACCGTGCAACCGGCGAGATCGAGTACGTACCGCTACGCGGCGACCTGGTCATGGACAACGTCGACTTTGGCTACACGCCCGACCACGAGGTGCTGCACGGCGTGTCCGTATACGCCAAGCCGGGCCAGAAGGTCGCGTTTGTCGGCGCCACCGGTGCCGGCAAGACGACCATCACCAACCTCATCAACCGCTTCTATGACATCGCCGACGGCAAGATCCGCTACGACGGCATCAACGTCAACAAGATCCGCAAGGCCGATCTGCGCCGCTCGCTGGGCGTCGTGCTGCAGGACGTGAACCTGTTCACCGGCACCGTGATGGATAACATCCGCTACGGCAACCTGGACGCCACCGACGAGGAGTGCATCGCGGCGGCCAAGCTCGCGGGCGCGGACGACTTTATCACCCGCCTGCCCGACGGCTACGACACGATGCTCACCGGCAACGGCGCGCAGCTGTCGCAGGGCCAGCGCCAGTTGATCTCGATCGCGCGCGCCGCCGTCGCCGATCCGCCGGCAATGATTCTGGACGAGGCCACGAGCTCCATCGACACCCGCACCGAAGCCATCGTGCAGGCGGGCATGGATAAGCTCATGGAGGGCCGCACGACGTTTGTCATCGCGCACCGCCTGTCCACCGTGCGCAACTCCGACGCAATCATCTGTCTGGACCACGGCCGCATCATCGAGCGCGGCAACCACGACGAGCTGATCGCCAAGCGCGGGTATTACTACCAGCTCTACACTGGAGCGTTTGAGCTGGAGTAGGTAGGTTTGTTCCACGGAGGTCTCCCAGGCGGGCCGGGGTGTAACCTCCGTGCTCAAACATTCTCGCTTCGCTGCGAAACTGCGCGCGGAAGTTACACCCCGGCCCGCCTGGGAGACCTCCTGCGCGCAATCAACCCGTCATTAAAACAGAATAAAAGTTGGTGAGGCCCTGGCCGTTTGGCCAGGGCCTCGTTTTGTAAGGGCGGCAAAAGTAGTAAAAAAGCCCCGTCCCAAATGAACTACTTGAGAAGCTGAGCCATGGCGTTGACGAATTTTTGTACTTGGAGGGTTGGCTCGAGCGGGTAGTGCAGAAAGACCGGTACCTCGCGGCCGCACAGGAACGGCACGCCCACAAAGGCCGGGTGCACCCCCGACCATGCGCCGCAGGTGAGCACCGCGTCGCCCTTTTCCTCCGCCTCGTTAAAGAGCGCGAAGTCAAAGCTGTCCACGTCGATCACGTCCACGCCGCCGTCGGCCAACAGGTCGATGCGCAGGCTGTCCATGGCATCGTTGCCGTGACGCAGCACGCGCAGACGCATGCCCTCCAAGTCGGCAACCGTGATGCGCGTCTTGCGCGCCAGCGGGCTCGTGCGCGGCAGGTCGATATAAAACGGCACGTTGACAATGCGGAGCTTTTGACAGGTGTCGCCCCAGCGCGGGGTCGAAAAACTCGACTGCACCACATCGACCTCGCGGCCCAAGCTGCGCATGACTGTCTCGCGCTCGTCGTAGAGGTCGCTTACCGGCACGATCTCAAATCGCAGCGACGGCTCCAGATCGTGGATGCCCGTCCACATCGACAGCGTTTGGCGCCCCGGACACATCATCGACACGCCCAGGCGCACGGCACCGCCATCGCCCGCCGCGCGTCGGGCGCGGCGCAGCGCGTCCTCGGACTGCCGCATGATCGAGCGCGCGTCGTCCACCAGCAGAGCGCCCGCCGGCGTCACCTTAACACCCGAATGCGAGCGCTCGAACAACGTGATGCCAAACTCGGCCTCGAAACCCGACACCTGTTTGACGAGCGCCGGGGTCGACACGCGCAATTTTGCCGCCGCACGCGAGAAGCTTCCCAGCTCCGCGGCGGCCGATATGGCCTCGAGTCGTCGATCGTACACGTCATTCTCCCGTTTTCGCACCCGTGGCCACATGGCGCCACAGGGGGTTATTTTCGCAGGTCACGCGCTCGGTTAAGCATAAACTACATTGCACAGCGTAAACCTACGGTTAACGCCATTCTAACAAATATGCAATTCACCTGCGCAAATGCAAAGCATACGATAACCAACGAAAACCACGTGGGTCGGTTAATGGGAGCGACCCACCGGGAGGCACAAGAAGGGAAGTTCCTATGAGCAATTGGCTTAAGCTCGAGGGCGATGTCTGCGCCGTAACCGGCGCACTCGGCGGTATGGGCGTCGAGATTTGCCGCGAGTTCGCCCGCAATGGCGCCAACGTCGTTCTGCTCGACCTGGACGAAGAGAAGGTCAAGGCCGCAGCCGCCGACCTCGCCGCCGAGTTTGGCATCCACGCCGAGGGCTACAAGATGAACGCCACCGACGAGGCCGAGGTTCAGGCCGCCGTCGATGCCACCATCGCCGACTTCGGCCGCGTCGACGTCCTTGTCAACACCGCCGGCATCCTGCGCTTTGCCGCTATGGAAGACCTGCCGCTGAGCGACTGGGAGCAGGTGCTCAACGTCAACCTCACCGGCTACTTCATCACCTCGCAGCGCTTTGGTCGCGAGATGATCAAGGCCGGCCAGGGTCGCCTGGTGCACATCTCGACCGTTGCCAGCCACTCCCCCGAGACGTTCTCGGGCGTGTACAGCTCCACCAAGGCGGGCGTCAACATGATGTCCAAGATGCTCGCCGCCGAATGGGGTCCCTACGGCGTGCGCTCCAACTGCGTCGAGCCCTGCTTCGTTAAGACCCCGATGTCGGCCAACTTCTACGCCGACCCCGAGGTCGAAAAGAGCCGCAGCCGTCTGATCGCCACGCGCCGCATCGGCGAGGTCAGCGATATCGCCAACGCCGTCATGTTCCTGGCGTCCAAGCGCTCGGACTTTACCACCGGCGACGCCATCAAGGTCGACGGCGGCTTCTCCAACATGATGGGCGACCTCACCGCCAAGCCCGGCGGCCGTCGCGCCTATGCCGACAACTACCTTAAGAACAAGGGTGTCGAGCTTTGGTCCGATGAGTCCGGCGTCGCCAAGCCGACTGACCAGTAAACCAACCTAACAGGGAGGCCCGCGGACACGCCCGCTCCTCCCCCGCATCGATTAGAAAGAGTCCAATGGCTTCCACCAACTCCAACAAGGGTCGCGCCGTCGTGCTTTCCGCCGCGTGCGTCACCATGTTCTTCATCAGCTCCATCGCGCTGTATTCCGTCGTGAGCAAGAACCTGCTCGCCGTCTACCCCGAGTGGTCCAGCGCTCTTACCTGGGCCTTCCCGGTCTTTCAGACCATCATGGCTGTGACGGGCATCTTCGCCGGCCGCATCTCCGATAAGATCGGCCCGCGCAACGTCGTGATCGCCGCCGCCGTGTGCTACGGCGTGGGCTGGTTCATGTCCGGCACCGTCACCGAGCCGTGGCAGTTCTACCTGTGGTTCTCGCTCGTCGCCGCCATCGGCAACGGCCTGGGCTACAACCCGGCGCTCACCACCGGCCAAAAGTGGTTCATCGACAAGAAGGGCCTCGCCTCCGGCATCACCCTGGCCGCTTCGACCGCCGGCCCCGCCGTGCTGTCCCCAGTGCTCGCCTCGCTGCTCATCCCGAGCCTGGGCATCTTTGGCGCCCTTAAGGCGCTCGGCGTCATCTTCTTTGTGATGATCGCCGCCTCCGCCCTGTTCCTGAAGGCCCCCGAGGCCGGTTGGCTGCCCGAGGGCTTCGAGGCCCCCAAGGGCGGCGCGCATGCCGGCACCTTCGGCGACCTCACCCCGGGCGAGATGGTCAAGACCCCGCGCTTCTGGGTCCTCATCGTCACCTTCGCCTTTGCCGCCACCGCGGGCACCCTGCTCGTGGGCAAGGTTGCCTCCATCGCCGCCGTCCAGCTCTTCGCCGACCCCACGAGCGCCGCGGCCGTCGCCCTCGGCGGTGTGGTGGTCTCCGTCAACACCTGCGCCAACCTGGTTGGCCGTCTGTCCTTTGGCCAGATCATCGACAAGCTCGGCGCCTATAAGTCGCTGCTCATCAGCCTTGTCGTCACCATCGTCGCACTCGTCATCATGTCGATGAGCTTTACGCAGGGCATGTTCTTTGTGGCGCTCGCCCTGCTCGGCTTTAGCTTTGGCGCCCTGCTCGTCATCTACCCGCCGCTCACCGGTGGCGCCTTCGGCACCAGCAACATCGGCGTCAACTACGGCATCATGTTTTTGGGCTACGCCGCTTCCACCTGGATCAGCCAGCCCATCACCGCCGTGCTGTATCACGCCGAGGCCGGCAGCGCCGCCTACCAGCAGTCCTTCTACGGCGCTATTGTGATCGCCGCCATCGCCGTCGTGCTCACCGTCTACATGATGGTCTCCGACAGCAAGAAGAAGTCCGCCTAGTTTTACCGATGCGACAAAGGGACAGCCCCTTTGTCGCATTCCACTGGTCACCAGTATTAAGGAGTCGAAATGCCTGAGCTCAACCCCGTCCGCATTGCCGTTATCGGTGCCGGCGCCATGGGCCGCAACCACATCCGCTTTGTCACCGAGGAGCCCGAGGCCGAGCTCGTCGCCATCGCTGACGCCTTTGAGGGCGCCCGCGCCACGGCCGAGGCCGCCGGCGTGCCGTTTTATACCGATCCCGCCCAGATGATGGACGAGGTCAAGCCCGAGGCCGTCATTATCGCCACCCCCAACGACCTGCACCTGGGCGTTGCCCACGAGGCCATCAAGCGCAACATCGTGCCGCTGGTCGAAAAGCCGATCTCCAACGACCTCGAGGATGCTCAGGCCTTCGCCGCCGAGGCCGAGACCGCCGGCGTGCCCGTGCTCGTGGGTCAGCACCGTCGCCACAACCCCTTCGTCAACAAGGCCAAGGAGATCATCGAGTCCGGCGAGCTGGGCAAGCTCACCGTGTCGAGCTTCCACTATATGATCTATAAGAATGACGAGTACTTCGATGTCGAGTGGCGTCGCAAGAAGGGTGCCGGCCCGATCCTGGTCAACCTGGTGCACGACGTCGACCTGCTCCGCTACCTGCTGGGCGAGCCCGTTGCCGTCCAGGGCATGCAGTCCAGCGCCGCCCGCGGTTTTGAGACCGAGGACTCCGCCGTGGTCAACGTCCGTTTTGCCGATGGCGCGCTCGCAAGCATGACCATC
>CALLRY010000061.1:0-5370 GCA_938014285.1 uncultured Collinsella sp.
CCAGCCATGGACATCCGCGCCAAGAACGTCGACATCGGCCACGAGGCCACCATCGGACGTATCGGCGACGACAAGGTGTTCTACCTGATGAGCCGCGGTATCTCGGAGGAAGAGGCCCGCACCATGATCGTCAACGGCTTTGCCAACCCGGTCTCCAAGGAGCTGCCGCTGGAGTACGCCGTCGAGATGAACAACCTGATCAAGCTCGAGATGGAAGGAGCGATCGGATAATGAAACAGACCACTAACACCGCTGCTACCACCCTTGAGCAGGTCAACGCGATGCCGGCCGCCACTTGGGGCTGGCTGAAGATGAATCAGACCAAGCTCGAGCTCTCTGACGAGCTTGCCGCCGCTCCCACCGAGGCCGTTGAGGTCGAGGGCTTGGACGAGCAGTTTACTGGCGTGGCAGACGCGTTCGAAGCCGCCATGGACACCATGGCCGAGCGCTTCCCCGAGCACCGCGCCTCCGCCCCCGGCGACGCCGACCGCGCCCGCATCACGCCCGAGACCGAGCTCGACGTGCCCGCCACCTCCATCTACCAGGCCGGCGCCATCAAGCTCGAGGAGGAGCTCTCCCCTGCCGAGGCCTTCGAGACTGGCATGGGCGAGGCTACCTACACCTACCTGGCCGACCACGCCACCAAGCGCGTCGTCATCGATGTGCCCGCATACAAGCACGCCACGGTTACCGTGCGCGTGAGTGGCGTCGACGCTGCCGCGGCCATCGCCGCCATCGATGTCGTCGCCCGTCCGCAGGCAACGCTCGACCTGCGCATAGCCCTGGACTCCCCCGTTGCCGGCCAAGGCGTCGTGGGCTCCGCGCTACGCGTGTGCGCCCACGAGTACGCCACCGTCAACGTGACCTGCACGCAGACGCTCGACGATAGCTGGATCGCGCTCGACGACACCGGCCTGTTCCTGGACGAGGGCGCGCGCGTCAACGTGCAGCACACCGTCCTGGGTGCCGGCGCCAGCGCCACCGGCCTTGCCGGCGATCTGTTGGGCGATACCGCCAAGGTCACCATCGATACTGACTACCTTGGCGCCCGCGAGCAGGTGCGCGACTTTAACTACGAGCTGCGCCACCGCGGTCGCAAGACCGAGTGCGAGATCGACGCCAACGGCGTGCTGACCGGCACGTCCAAGAAGGTCTACCGTGGCACCATCGACCTCGTGCACGGCTGCAAGGGTGCAACCGGCACCGAGCGCGAGACGGTGCTTTTGGCCAACAAGGGCGTCGACAACAAGACCATTCCCGTCATTCTCTGCGACGAGGACGACGTCGCCGGCAACCACGGCGCCACCATCGGTCACGTCCGCGACGAGCAGCTGTTCTACCTCGCCTGCCGCGGCCTTGACCAAAACGCCGCCGAGGACCTGTTCATCCGCGCCAAGCTGGAGGACGCCGCGCTTTCCGCCACCGACGAGCGCACCCGCGCCGCCGTCGTCCGCCTGGGCAGCAACCTGATCGATAACTTTGAAGAGGAGCTCGCATGATCGACACCGAGCACGTTAAATGCGATACCTGCACCGCCCCCGAGCCCATGGAGCTCGACGCCAGCGACGAGGCTTCGCGCGGCTGGCCCACTGTGGACATCGAGACCAACCCCTACAAGGGCCAGTTCCCGCTGTTCCAGCAGCACCCCGAGATCGCCTTCCTCGATAGCGCCGCCACCGCGCAGCGCCCTGCCTGTGTGCTCGACGCCGAACGCGACTTCTATCAGCGCATGAACGCCAACCCCCTGCGCGGCCTGTACTCGCTGTCCGTCGAGGCCACCGACGCCATCGCGAAGGTCCGCCAACAGATCGCCGACCTCATCGGCGCCGCCCAGGCCAACGAGGTCGTCTTCACCCGCAACACGAGCGAGTCGCTCAACCTGGTCGCCAAGAGCTTTGCACCCACGGTGCTCGAGCCCGGTGACGAGGTCGTCATCACCATCATGGAGCACCACTCCAACCTAATCCCGTGGCAGCAGGTCTGCCGCGAAACCGGCGCCAAGCTCGTCTACCTCTACCCAACCAAGACCGGCCAGCTCACCACCGAGGAGGTTCTTGCCAAGGTGGGTCCCACGACCAAGATCCTGGCCGTGGGACAGGTCTCCAACGTGTTGGGCGTCGAGAACCCAGTCAAGAACCTCGGCAAGCTCGTGCACAAGTACGGCGGCTACCTGGTCGTCGACGGTGCGCAGTCGCTGCCGCACATGCCGGTCGATGTGGCCGACCTGGGCGCCGACTTCTTTGCCTTTAGCGCGCACAAGGCTATGGGCCCCATGGGCATCGGCGTGCTGTGGGGCAAGATGGACCTGTTCAACGCCATGCCGCCCATGCTCACCGGCGGCGAGATGATCGACTCTGTTACCGAGCAGGACGCCGTCTGGGCGCCCGTTCCCGAGAAATTCGAGGCCGGCACACAGGACGCCGCCGGCATCTTCGCCACGGGTGCGGCACTCGACTACCTGGTCAACACGGTGGGTTACGAGAACATCCAGGCACGCGAGCAGGCACTCGTCCACTACCTGATGGGCGAGCTCATGCAGCTCGACTTTGTCCAGATCATCGGCTCCATCTATTGGGACAACCACCACGGCGTTGTGAGCTTTAACGTCCGCGGCATCCACCCGCACGACGTCGCGAGCATCATGGACATGGACGGCGTCTGCATCCGCGCCGGTCACCACTGTGCACAGCCGCTGCTCACCTGGCTGGGCGTCGAGAACCTTGCCTGCTGCCGCGCCAGCGTGGCCTTCTACAACGACAAGGCCGACATTGACAAGTTCATCGCCGGCCTGCATCACGTTTGGAGCACGTTCAATGGGTAATCTGTACACCTCCACCACATTTATGGAGCACAACTCGCACCCCGACTACAAGTACGAGATGGATGCTCCCACGCACGAGCACGACGGCATCAACCCCAGCTGCGGAGACGAGCTCACTCTGCAGCTGCGTGTCGAGAACAACGTGATTGAGGAGGCCTCCTTTACCGGCCACGGCTGCGCCATCAGCCAGGCCAGTGCCGACATCATGGCCGATCTCATCACCGGCGAGACCGTCGAGGAAGCTCGCCGCCTGGCAGAGCTCTTCCTCGCCATGATCCGCGGCGAGAAGCTCTCCGAGGAGGACCTGGAAGACCTGGACGAAGCCGCCCAGCTCCAGGACATCTCGCACATGCCCGCCCGCGTCAAATGCGCCGAGCTCGCCTGGCGCACCCTCGACGGCATGCTCGAGGGGCAAGCTAACCAGTAGCGTATGCTCCGAATCCAAGGTTTTTGATTGCCGAGCCGCCCGATACGGGCGGCTCTGTTTTTCCTAATGAGC
This sequence comes from uncultured Collinsella sp., assembly GCA_938014285.1. Classification (GTDB taxonomy): domain Bacteria; phylum Actinomycetota; class Coriobacteriia; order Coriobacteriales; family Coriobacteriaceae; genus Collinsella. Next base: position 3,321 of record CALLRY010000061.1, read on the forward strand.
ACGAACACACAAAATCAACGCGCCCGGCGCCCCGTCTGTCATTTACCACACGGCCAGACGCGAACACGGGCGTTTTCCACAGCACCAAAGGCCTGCGGCAGGGCCCCGGGCCCGCCAAGCAATGCGCCAAGCCCCGTTCTGCTGAGCTCCGACTCGCTTCGCGCCTGCCGCAGGCGGGTCCCATAGGGTGCGACGTGCATTTTTGCGAGTATTCAGCACGCCAAGCTGTATGTATACGCATCGAAAGCGTTAATCAACGTCTCCAGGCGCATATATATTGTGTTTTAGAACAAGCATCGCGGTCTCAGGGATCACATACATGCGCTTCGGAGGCGGATCGGAAGGCATAAATAGCTTCGGGACCCGTATGTTGCAAGATTGCGGCAGTGCCGACAGCACCACGATGCTGAAAACTCCGTTTTTTGCACGGCGCAGACGGGGGTAGGCACGGGCAAACCCGGACTGAGCTGTTATTTTATGCAAGATGACGATTGTTCTATGCATATTAAGAAGTGCAGTTACCGTACCAAGCTTTTGAACGCTGGTTGCGGCGTATGGACGACCCCAACTGCGGTGAACAGGCGACCTTACATCACGTTTCCGCCAGCCCGCATCGCCGTTCGCGCGCGGGCGCGCACGATACGAGAGACGGTACTTTTGCCAATCCCGGTATACCGCTCAATCTGGCGCACCGTAAAGCCGGCATTGCTCAATCCAACAATAACGGTATCGCGCTGCGCCGGCGGTGCAGTTTTAACCACATTGAGCGGAACCCCGAGGCTCTTCGCCATCTTGTCGGCAAAGGCGTGGCGTTCCCACTCTGTCTCTTTCATATCGCGCAGCGCCGGTTCGCCGCCGTCGGGCGTCGAAAGCGAATAGGCAATAAAGCCCTCGGCAGAACCAAAAAGCTCAAGCACGCAAGAAGGATCAGAAAATCCCCTCGCGACATCGGCCGCGTCACCGTCATAAGCGCACAAATGCTCCGGAAAGCTGCTCCAGGGATAACGCTCAATGAGACTGATGCCCGCCTCCTGCGGATCGGCGTGAACGGAGCGAATAGCCTCCATCACCTGCCAGTCGGTATCGAGCGAGCGCCGGTCAAAACGGTTCTGGAACAGATGCCCTGTGCGCCCCGTGCGTTTATTGAACCGCCGCGCGTACGTCAAAAGCAGCCGGTGCATCGCCGCGCTCATCGCGTCCTCGTAATCTGCAAGCACCAGACGCACGTGATTGCCCATAAGGCACCAGGCGATAACCGTCACGCCCGCCTTGCGGCAGCACTCACGCATCAGCTCCAAGAACTCCCACCGGTCTTCATCGCCCTCAAAGATGAGCTGCTTGCCCGTACCGCGGGCACAGACATGGTAAAAGCCGGTAACCGTTCTCCAAACGCGCTGCATGGCGCTCCCTTCGCCGGGATCTGCTTGCCATCCAATACAGCACGATTGAAGCGTGCCATCAAAACATTCACGCAAAACAATTCGCTCGCGCGGCCAAAGGCAGTAAACAGGCGGCGAACGGCACCGTTGCAACAGGTCAACCCCTGCAACGCTTACAAAAGCTGACCAAAAGCTTGCCCAAGACGGACCCCCTCTACGGAAGTGCACGACCACAGAATATAGAGTTAAACCGTTTCAATTGAAAGTTCCGCGCATCTCGCTACGAAAACTGAGCCGTTCGCCAAATATTCCGTGCATTTCGCGGTATTATAGGGGCTGCATGTCATGTCCCTTTCGAAGGGTCGCCCGGCAATCGCCAGCCACGGCCCCCAGACGGGACGCCAACACGATAGAGAGGAGAGGCATGCAGTACTCACAGGAAGTGGAGAACATGTGCCCCGTTGCCAAGGGTGCATACCACGGCCCCGCACCCATCCCCGAGGAGGGCAAGTGGGTCCAGGCTAAGGAGATTTCCGACATCTCCGGTCTTACGCACGGTGTGGGTTGGTGCGCACCTCAGCAGGGCGCCTGCAAGCTCACGCTGAACGTCAAGGACGGCATCATCGAGGAGGCCCTCGTTGAGACCATCGGCTGCTCGGGTATGACCCACT
>CALLRY010000062.1:0-9734 GCA_938014285.1 uncultured Collinsella sp.
AACTTCATGCCCTCCGGTCCGCCCCGGGAGCCAGGTTGACTAACTAGGGCCCGGCATTCAGAAAAGTCAGTGCAGCAAAATGGCGATGCGGATGGAATGCACAAGATAGGGGGCACGTTGTTGGGACGCGCTCTTTTAAGTTGCGGTGGAATAGTTCCTGTTTTTGGGCTTGAAGGCCGATTTTAGGGACTATTTCACCGCAACTGAGGGGTGGGATGTGGGGTTAGCGCTCGTAAATCAAGTTGCCTGCCAGGTAGGTGGCTTGGACTTTGGTGGCTTGAAGTTCTTGGGGGTCGATGGTGAGCGGGTTTTGGTCCAGGACTACCAGGTCGGCATACTTGCCGGGCTCCAAGCTGCCGAGGTTTTGCTCGTCGCCCGCTGCATAGGCGCTGCCCAGGGTGTAGTTGCGCAAGGCTGTTGCCGCATCGATGCGCTCGCTCGGCAACCAGCCGCCCTCGGGCCAGTGGCTTTTGGGGTCTTGGCGCGTGATAGCCGTGTAGAGCACGTTCATGCTGGTAACGGCTGTGATGGGGCTATCGGTGCCGAAGGCTTGGCGGATGCCGCGCTGCTTATAGGTCGCAAACGGCCACATGATGCGGCTGCGCTCCAAGCCCAGATCGCGCTCCGGACCACCCGGGTCGAGCGTGATATGGCAGGGCTGGCTCGAAGCAACCACGTTGAGCTTGCGCAGGCGGTCGATGTCCTCGGGCAGAAGGTTCTCCAGGTGCTCGAGCGTGTTATGGCCGTGCTGGGGCAGGCCGTACAGATCGGCCGCCTCCTCGAAGATATCCAGCGCGGCATGAATCGCACCGTCACCAATGACGTGGATGCGCACGGTGTGACCGCGCTCCGCGGCCGCCAGAACCAGTTTGCGCATGCGCTCAGCCGGGACCGTCAGACGGCCCTGGTCACCCGGGAAGCGCGGATTGGTATAGGGCTCAGTGAGATATGCCGTGTGTTCACTCGACACGCCGTCGAAGAACTGCTTAAAACCCGGCGCCGAAAGCAGCGCGTTGTTCGCGTAACGTACCTGCAGCTCTTCCAGACGCGACTGGTCATCCAGCAGCGTGGGAAACAGATGGGCACGAATGCCCAGCCTACCGGCCGTCTGCAATTTGTCGTAGACATCGTCGCGGATAAAATCGCAGCCCGGCATGGGCATGAGCGACATATCGCAGATCGAAGTAATACCCTGCTCGGCCATGCGCCTCATTTGATCGGCGTAAGCGCTTGCGATGCGACCTTCGCCCAGCCACTCAAGGCAGCGCGGCAGCAGCTGCATGGCAGCCGCTTCGTGCGCAATGCCCGTGAGCTCGCCGCTTGCGTCCTTGTCGTAACTGCCGCCCGCTGGCGGCTCGCTGTCGCGCGTGACGCCGAGCGCCTCGAGTGCGCGGCTGTTGAGCCAAAGCGTGTGCCCGTCGCCCGAATACATAACGCAGGGACGATCGGGGAATGCCGCATCGAGCGACGCCTTGGTAGGATGCTCGGGCGGGTCCCAACGGTAGTCGCGCCAGCCCTGCGTCACAACCCAGGCGTCGTCGGGCAGGTCCTGGGAAAACTCGAGCGCGTGCTGCACCAGTGCCGCCTCGGACGTGCCCATATCCATGAGCATGTACGGCGAGGAACCGACCGAGGTATGGAAGAAGTGCAGATGAGCGTCATGGAAACCGGGGCAGACAAACTGCTCGCCGTAGTCGAGAACCGGCGTGGCGGCAGGCGCGGCGGCGATCACGTCATCGGGCGCACCGACTGCGACGATACGGTCACCTGCGATGGCAATCGCCAGCTCGCGGGCGGTATCGATGCCGTCTTGCGCGGTAAAGACGTTCTTGGAGCGGATAATCCGATCGATATGTTGCATGGACATCCCCATCTCTGGCAGAAAATTCAACACCCCCGAGTGTACTCCCCCGCCTCGGTTACAAAATGCCAAGCGGCAAACGGCAGCTTTGCCAGGCCAAGTGGCAGGTGGCATACTGGAAAGAGCCTGTACGATTTTGCGATAAACCAGTAAGGAGCAAATCGACCATGACGAAGACCAAGGCACAGCAGATTATGGCGGCGACCGAGGCTCGCGCGGCTGACGACGTCACCGCAGCCATCCAGGATATCGCCGCCGAGTTTGAACCCTACATCATCAAGCAGCGCCGGCACTTCCATAAGCACCCGGAGCTGAGCCTTGCCGAGGAGCGCACGACTTCCGACATCGCCAACCAGCTCGACGCCATGAATATCCCCTACGAGCGTCCGCTCAAGACGGGCCTGGTGGCGACGCTTCGCGGCACCGCGCCGGATGCCTACCGCGAGGACGGCACGCCGCGCCGCCGCATCCTGCTGCGCGCCGATATCGACGCCCTGCCCGTCACTGAGCAGACCGGCGAGGAGTTCGCCAGCGTCAATGAGGGCTGCATGCACGCCTGCGGTCACGACTGCCATATCGCCATGATGCTCGGCACGTTGCAGATTCTGCGCCACATGACCGATGACATCCACGGCGAGATTCGCATCGTATTCCAGCCCAGCGAGGAAAACGGCCAGGGCGCCAAACTCATGATTGGCACGGGTGTGCTCGACGGCGTCGATGGCGCCTACGCCGCGCACATCTGGAGCGAGGTCGACGCCGGTACCGTAAGCTGCGAGCCCGGCCCACGCATGGCAAATACCGACTGGTTCCGCATCGACGTCCGCGGCACCTCGTGCCATGGCGCCATGCCCCAGCGCGGCCACGACGCCGTTATGGTTGCGGCAGAGATCGTCAACGCCCTGCAGACCATCGTCTCGCGCGAGATTAGCCCCTACGAGCCGGCTGTCATCACCGTCGGCGAGCTGCACGGCGGCACCGCGCGCAACGTTATCGCCGGCACAGTGCGCACCTACGGCGATTCGACCCACGAGGAAATGCCGGAGCTCATGCGCCGCATCGTGGAGCATACCGCGGCAGCTCTGGGCGCCGAGGCTGAGCTCACCGACTACACCATCGCCAACTACAAGGTCGAAAACGAGGTCGCCTCGAGCGAGCGCTGCCGTCAGGCTGTAATCAAGTGCCTGGGCCCCACCGGTCAAGGCCATTACCGTGGCACGCTTTCGGGCGAGGATTTTTCGGAGTACCTGCGCCGCGTGCCGGGCGTGCTCGCCTTTGTAGGTACGCGCAACCCCAAGATTGGTGCCACGTACGCCCAACATTCCTGCTTCTACAAGATCGACGAGACCGTGCTGGCAAAGGGCTCCATGGTGGCCGCCCAGTATGCTATCGACTTTTTGGCCGAGCCCACGCAAGAGGAGCTCGACGGCCCCACGATCGCCGCGGTTGCCGAGACCAACCCCGACTTGGCCGCCAAGCTGCGCTCTGCCAAGGCAACAGCCGCTGAGGCGCGCGACGCCATGCACGATGCTCGCACCGCTCGCCATGCTGCAATCAAGGGCATCCACGATGCGCGGGCTGCCGCTCGCCACGAGGAGAAGCGCGACGAGTAGCCATCACGCCCACCCATAACAACCTGGCTAGAGCAAAGCGGGGGCGAACGTTATCTCAACGTTCGCCCCCGCTTATGTGTCGACCGCTTTTCTAGCGCGTCCTCCGTCACGACAGGAAAGAGCGAAGGATGGTGAGCCAGCGTGGGGGTTCGAGGTGGATGATGTCGTCGGGGACTCCGGCGGGCGCATGGCCGCCAAAGAGTAGGCCGGCATCTACCGGATTGATGAGGCGCACGATCCATACGGCGATGACCAGCATGCACAACACGGTGACTGCAATGTCGACACCACGCTTTAGCTTGCTCGATGCCACCTCCTCGCGCACGAACGCGAGCACAAACGCAATCGGCACCACCCAAAACAGCGGATGGTAGGCAAAGGCCGCCGCAAAATCGAGACGCAGCGCCGCCAGCCACGCCCTCGTCATGCCGCATCCCGGACAAGGAGCGCCCGTCATCATTCGAAAAATGCAGCCGATATCGAGCAGGTAGAGCGCGAGCCAGGCGACAAAGAGCGCGCCGGTGCAAAAAAGGGCGCGGCGAAGGAGCTCTGCCGTGCCCCTATGTCCCTGGGAGCTGTTCACGCCGCCCTTATTGTTAGGCACGAGCGCCAAGGCGAGTGTTGTAAGCCGTTGCCATGGCATTGGTATTATTGATGATGATGTTCATAGCGAAGATGGGACCAAGGCCGCACAGGAGCGCGCCGAAGATCTGCCACAGAAGAACGGTGGTGCCGTTTTCCTGGAACACCAGGCCGTAGCGAGGAGCGTTGGCCTGCAGGCGGTTGCCAATCTTGTAATACCAGTAGTACGCGTAGAAGCCGCAGGTCACAAACGATAGAAGGATGAATTCCGCCAGACCCGGCGTGTAATCGCCGTCATCCTGACACAACGTGTTGACGTCGCGTGCCAAGCAATACAGGAAGTAGAACGAATAGATACCGCAGGTCACAAGAGAGAGCAGCAGCCAGCCGATCAGGCTGCGGTCAGCCTTAATGGGGCCATAGCCCATCGGAGCGGATGCGGACTGTTGGGCGTATTGACCGGTGTACTGCTGCTGAGGCTGGGGCACGGGCTGAATAGCCTGGGCCGGAGCGGGCTGGGGCTGCGGGGCCGGAGCGGCAGAAGCGGCACCAACGGCGGATCCGCAAACAGGGCAGAATTTGGCATCATCCGAAATGGGAGAACCACAAGTGGGACAGAACATGAGCCTCTCCTTTTCCTAAGGCGTCGCACGCCTTCAAACCTTACACGTCTACGTTCTCAATAATAGCCGCGACGTTGTTGCGCAACATTGACCAATTTCCGAGAAATTTTGCTGCAACCGTTTTCCCAGGCATTTTCTTGCTTTCGCAGTAGAAAAAGGCACCCCGGGCTCAGTTGCCCAGGGCGCCTCGACCGGCTATTCGGTTTGATTGTTTTCGGCAGCAGGATTATCGCCCGGCTCATCCGCCGGCGTGGCAACGGCATCCCAATCGGGCTCCGCAGGCGTCGCCTCGGGCGCGGGTGCCGGAGCAGGGGCAGGTGCTGGCGCGGGCGCGGGTGCCGGAGCAGGGGCAGGTGCGGGTGCCGGTGCAGGGCTGCACCAGTGGCGGCCGTGGGATTGAATCCCGCAGGAGCAGGCTTCTTCTCACCCGGAAGCACAAACGTCAGAACATCGTCGGCATCCTCATCGGCCCACTCGCTGGCATAGCGCGCGGCCCAGTAGCCAACGGCGCGATACTTGAGCATCTTGCCAAACACAGTCAGGAACACCGTGACAAAGGCAACGATCATCAAGAACAGGATGAGCGTAATGCCGCCGCCCTCGATGATTGCCTCAAGACCCGTGGGGCGATAGTAATAGCTATACATACCAAACGTAGCAATGGCGCCAAAGATGGCGGTGAAGATCCACGTGATGATGTGCGACACGATGCCCGTCAAAAACTCGGGAAGAATCGAGGCGCAGAATAGCTTGCCCAGGTTGGCCTTATAAGACTTCCAGACCTTCTCGAGCGAAAACGCGCTTTCCACGCGCCCCGCGACGGCAAAGTGCATCACGGCGGCATCACCTAACATCTTAAAGAAGATGCCCAGTACCACCGACACGATCATGGCAAAGACAAGCAGCCCCATCGAACCGATGAGGGCACCCTCAAGACCGCTCCAACCATTGAAATAATATGAACCGACGGCACCGATCACGACGCTCTCGATAGCCGAGAACACCACGCCAATCACCGGAATAATGGCCACGAACTCGAGCACACCGGTAATGACAGACGAGAAAATGCCCAATCCAAACGAGGTCGAGCGCAGCAGCGGACGCTCCATGCCGTTATCATCCTTGAGCGACAGGTCACGACCCCACTCGATGGCAAAGCCCGCGCCGCACACGCTTGCCACGTACGCGAGCAAAAAGCCAATGGCCGCTGCGATACCGCCGATAACGGGGATAAACAGCACCAGCACCGAGACAACACAGATCAGCGCCGGCAAAAAGGCGATTTGGCATACGCGAACCAAGGCGCCGGGAACCTTAAGCATGTCGTTGAAGGCCTGAGCCATGCAACCCTTGGGCGCGTTCATAGCCGGCTGGGGCGCAACGAACGGCTGCGGCTGCGGCTGGACAAACGGCTGACCCTGCGGCTGAGGTTGAGCTTGCGGAGCGGGACCGGCGGCCTTGACCTCGGTATTAGGGGCACCGCACACGCCGCAGAACTTGTCGTTATCGCCCATGGGGGCGCCACACTGCGAACAGAACATCGAAATCATCCCTTCGTATCTAGAGCGAATCACCTGGATCGCAAACGATGTCTTTGGCATCATTATCGCCCAATATGGGGACAAATACCCCAAGATGACCGATTTGCAACGTGGGTAGCTTTATTCAATGATTCAAAGTGCGCACCAGGGCTAGTTCGTGCCGCGGAAGCCCTTGCCGACGATTTCGGAGCTATCGACGATGGTGATAAAGGCACCCGGATCGACCTCGCGCGCATAGCGGCGCAGTTGCACGGCCTCGCGACGGCTCAGCACGCTCATAATCACCGTCACGCACTTGCCCGAGAAGGCACCGTAGCCGCGACTGATGGTCGCTGTGCGGTTGAGATGCTTGACGATAAACTCCTCGACCTTAAGGGGTTCGGAGCAAATGACCGTGCAGACCTTACGAAGATGGATGCTCTCGATGGCCTTGTCGACCACAAGCGTCTTGGCAAACAGGCCGAGCACGCAATACAGACCGACACGCGGGCCATACAAAAAGGCCGCGATGGTCACGATACCGATATCGACCAGCAGCAGGGCGCGGCCAATCTCGAGCGTGGTGCGGCGCTTGAGGATCATGGCAAGAATGTCCGTGCCACCCGTCGAGGCGCCGATGTCAAAGACAATAGCGCTGCCGAGCGCCGGCAAGATGACGGCAAAGCACAGGTCGAGCCACATATCGCCCGTCATCGAGACATCGGTCGGAATAAAGAGCTCAAACAGCGAAACATAGGCGGACAGCGCAAACGAGGCGAAGACACTCCAAAGAATCGCCTTGCGCTCCAAAAAGATAAAGCCCAAAACGACGAGAACCGCGTTGATAATCCACATAAAGACGCCGACGGGCAGGGTCGGGAACAGCGTGGACAGAATGACCGACACGCCCGAGGTGCCGCCAAAAGCAAAGTGATTAGGGGTTTTAAACGCAACGATGGCAAAGGCCGTAAGAATCAGGCCCAGATTGAGCTCGGCAAAAAAGCGCGGGAAACCCGGCTCCTGGCTGCGCTTTTGGCCGGCACGCTCGCCGCGCTCGATATCGGTGCGATCAACCACGCGCTCCATCGGCACTACGGGAGGACGATGCACCTCTTCGGCAGCACGCGATGCCGCCTCTGCCGCGGCGGCCTCAATCGCCCATGCCTTGCTTTCTGTTTCGTGCTCGTCAGCCATTACGGCAACCCCTCGTTAACAATTTGGAAACAATGCGCCCATTAGGGTAACGCGGAACGCGACGATTGCAACCCCTAGTTAGACGAGCGGTATGCCCACATCGGGGGGCATACAAATAACGGCCGGCCACGCTTTTGCTTGCGCGGTCGGCCGTTTAACGTTTTCGCAGATAAAGCCTGCCAAAACAAACCTGTCCCTTTTTGGAAGGTTACTCGTGCTGGCTGGTGCGGTGCTCGTACTCCTCGGGGGTGATGACGTCCTCGATGCGCAGGTTGACGCCCGCCACCTCAAGGCCGGTCATCGCGGCAAGGCGCTCGGTGACACGTGCCTTGACATCGTCGAAGATCGCGGGCGCATAGGCGCCGTACTCGATAATGACGGAGATGTTGACGACCACGCGATTGTCATCGGTGACCTCAACCGTCACGCCCTTGGTCAGATTCTCGGCACCAAACTGCTCCTGCACAAAGTGCATAAGGTTACCCTTCATGCCCAGGACGTGCGGCACCTCGCGGGTGGCCATGGCGACGATCTTCTCGATCACACCGTTGGAATAGGTCAGCGAGTCCTCGGACTCGTCTGTTTCCTCATCATCCTCGTCCGCGTCATCGGCGGACTCGGCCTCGACGAGCGCCTCATCCTCGAGCGTCACATCCTCGGCTTCGGCGACGGCCGCCTCGTTCTCCTCGAGCTCGGTATCGGCCACATCGACCTTCGTATTAAAAGCCATGGTTCCTCCTTATGCCTGCCGCGGATGCGACAGTCGAATACATATTAGCGGCCGCTAAACAGACGGCCGAAGAAGTTGACGATCCCGTTTTCGCCGTCGCGAATTTGGCCGATCACGGCGCCGATCAGCACGAAGAATGCAATGACGAGCGTGTCCCACAGGCCCAACGTGAGCACCAACACGGCGAGGATAAAGCCAGCGACGGCGCCAAGCGTGGTGTTGGGATGACGCACGGCATAGCTCCAGATGGCAGCGCCCGTACCCTTGATGAGACCCATAGCCTCGTCAAAATCCGCGGCTGCCGCGTCTTGTAACTCGGTTGCCTCTGCTTTGGAATCAACAGGTTCGTTCGCCGGCGTGGCGCTCTGGTCAATCGTCAGGCGCGGCGTACGAGCGGTCTTGTCTTGATTGGTATCACTCACCGGAAACCTCCACGGTCTGGACGGTAGTCTTGGACGGCAAAAAACGAACGCGTGCGGTCGTGCCCGGCGTGCCAAGCATGGTGTCGCAAGCTTCCTCGATGCGCCGCTGCATCGCAGTAGCCAGAGATGCCACGTCCTTATCGTCAAGCGCGATAGCCTCGACCTTAAATCGGACGTGCGAATCGTCGGAGCCTTGGACGCGGGCCTCGACATGCTCGACCATCACGCGATCGTCGCGCTCTGCCGCAGTGCGAGCGCACGAAGAAAGCGCTGCGAGGGTGACCTCGATATTGCGCTCCCCCGCCGGATGCACGCAGGACGGCTCGCGACGCGCGAACATCAGGCGGAAAAACCCGATGAGCACGCCAAGTGCCACAATGGCGGCGCACACCGTAACGACGACGCGAGGCATGGTGTCACGCAACAGTAGCATAAAGCGATACGTATACGGTCCCCAAAACTGGCAGACAAGCGTACCTAGCGCCACGATGGCGGCGGCAAGATACACAATCGCTAGGGCTCGTTTGAGTACGCGCACGTGGCGCTCCCTTCAAATCTCGGCACTCGAAATACAAAACGGTTCACATCATTATAAAAGAGCCGGGTCCGGTGCTCTACGCACGCGGATCCGGCTCATCTATTCCACGAGGCTTGCATGCTCGCTTCATTATGCCCAGATATGCACGGCTTAACCCGTGTGGGCGCTACTCCTCCTCGAGGGCAGCGATGACCTCGTCGGTCATGTCCATGGTGCTGTAGACGTCCTGGACGTCGTCGAGCTCCTCGAGGCGGTCGATAAGGCGCTGGACCTTCTTGGCGTCGGTACCGGAGACCTCGGTCGGGGTGGTCGGGACCATGGTGGTCTCGGAGCCCTTGACCTGGACGCCCTGCTCCTCGAGCGCCTTGGAGACAGCCATGACGTCGTTAGCAGCGGTCCAGACAATCCACTCCTCGCCGGCGTCCTCGTAGTCCTCGCCACCGGCCTCGGCGATGGCCATCATGAACTCATCCTCGTCACCGGCAGCACCGTTGGCGATCATGGTCTCCTTCTTGGCGTTCTCGTCCAGGATCTCCTTGGCGACGACGATCTGGCCCTTGCGCTCAAACTGGAAGGCGACGGAGCCCGAGGTGCCCAGGTTGCCACCAGCGTGGGAGAAGGCGGAACGGACATCGGCGGCGGTACGGTTGC
>CALLRY010000063.1:0-4204 GCA_938014285.1 uncultured Collinsella sp.
TCTTGCGCGTCGTGGTCTTCTTGGCGGCGGGCTTTGCAGCTTGCTTAGCCTCAGCCTTGGGGGCCGCCTCAACCTTCACCTCATCCTTGGGCTCCTCAGCAGCAGCGGGCGCCTCAACAACTGGCTCGGCCTTGGGCTCGGGCTCGGCCACAACCTTGGGCTCGTCGACAACCGTCGCCGGCCTCTCGATCTCCGGATGCATAAAGAAGTATAGGTCAAGATACTTGTCGGCCGAGCGTGTCCAGCTAAAGTCTTGGCTCATGGCCTGCGTGACCAGCTGGTTCCAGGCATCGCGGTTGTCCCAGAACAGGCGTGCTGCACGGAACACCGCGTCGCCCATCTCGTCACCGTTAAAGTTGCTAAACGAGAAGCCCGTGCCCTCGCCGGTAAACTCGTTGTACGGCTGCACGGTGTCCTTCAGGCCACCGGTCTCGCGCACGATGGGCAGGGTGCCGTAGCGCATGGCGATGATCTGCGACAGGCCGCAAGGCTCAAATTTCGAAGGCATCAGGAACATATCGGCGGCGGCGTACATGCGCTGCGACAGCGCCGGGTCAAACTCGATGCGCGCGGCCATGGTGCCGGGGTACTTGTCCTGGAAGTAGCGCAGGCCGTCCTCGTAGTCGCGGTCGCCGGTGCCCAGCACGGCCACCTGCACGCCGCCGGACAGGATGCGGTCGAGCGCGTACATGACCAGGTCCATGCCCTTCTGGCGCGTCAGGCGCGTGACCATCACCATGAGCGGACGGTCGTCGCGAACCTCGAGCCCGAGCTCTTCCTGCAGCTTGGCCTTGCACACGGCCTTGCCGGAACGGTCGTCAACCGTGTAGTTGGCGGCAATGCGCTTGTCGGTCGCCGGGTCAAAGCTCGCCACGTCAATGCCGTTCAAAATACCCTGCAGCGCGTAGGAACGCTCGCGCAGCACGCCGTCCAAGCCCTCGCCAAACTCGGGCGTCTGGATCTCGTTGGCATAGGTGGGGCTCACCGTGGTGATGGCATCGGCATAGTGCAGCGCGCCCAGCATGTAGTTGATGCTGCAGGCGTCGCAACGCAGCTGCGAGGCGGCCGCCGGAATATGCGCCACACCCAGGATGTCCTCCATCACGGTGTCGCTAAACTGGCCCTGGAACGCCACATTGTGGATCGAGAACACGGTCTTGACGCGGTCGTACAGCGAAAGGCCCTGGTAGAACTCGCGCAAGAACACGGGCGCCAGTGCCGTCTGCCAGTCGTTGCAGTGCAGGATGTCGCACTCAAAGCCGGCCGGCAGGTGCTGCAGGCTCTCGGTGATGGCCTTGGAGAAAAACGCGAAGCGCTCGCCGTCGTCAAAGAAGCCGTACGGATAGTCGCGCGCAAAGTAGCGCTCGTTGTCGATGAACATATAAGTGACGCCGTCGCGCTCGAGCTTCTCGAGTCCGCAGTACTCGTTGCGCCAGCCCAGGCTCACGTAAAAGTCGGCAAAGTGCTCCATCTGCGCTTTGTACTCGTCTTTGATTGTGGCGTACTTGGGCACCATTACGATGACTTCGGCGCCGGCGCGCACGAGTGCTGCAGGCAGCGAGCCCGCCACGTCGCCCAGGCCACCGGTCTTAACAAACGGTGCGCACTCGGCCGAGGCAAACACGATCTGCATCTTTTTGCTGGAATCTGCCATATTGTCTCCCATGTTGCAATTCGAGAATAGCCGCCTGGCGCGAACCGGGCGGCTATTCTACATGTTACGAGCGATGTTGCGGTGCCAACGTTAACGTACGATGGTGGTGTCGGAAGTTAACGGAGCCTTGCCCAGCACCAGGATGTTCTCGGGCGTGCCGCGAAGCTCGGTGTTGGTGGGAACCACGTTGTTCTTGTCCAGGATGGCGTTTTCGACGCGTGCGCCGCTCTTGATGATGCAGCTCTGGTTGATGATCGAGTTGGTCACCGAAGCGCCTTCCTCGACCACGACGCCGCGCGACAGGATCGAGTTGCGCACGGTGCCTTTGATGATGCAGCCGGCCGAGATGATCGAGTTGCACGCGTGGCTGCCGGTCGCATAGCGCGAAGGCGGCACGTCGTGAGCCTTGGTCAGGATCGGGCGCTCGGGATCGAAGAGCTGATCGGCCACGGTCTGGTCGAGCAGGTCCATGCTGCGGCGGTACAGCGACTTCTCGCTAAACACGCCCACGACCTCGCCCTTGTACTCGTAGCTGCACACGTCGATGTTGCCAAAGTCGCCCTGGAGTGCCTCGAGCAGGTCCAGATAGTCGGCGGCCTGGTAGTGGTCGATAATCTCGAGCAGCGTCTCGCGGTTGACGATGCAGCAGTCCATAGAGGCGTTGTCGCCGTACACGACGCCGGCGCTCACGCCCGTCAGGCGGCCGTTCTCGTTAATCTCGAGTTTGGTCTCGTCATCGACGTTGCGCGTGGCCTTGCAGTACACCACGGTCATCTGGGCGCCGGAGTTCTCGTGTGCGTCGATGATGGTGTTGAGGTCCATGTTAAAGATGATGTTGGTGCCCATCATCACGACGTAGGGCTTGTCCGAGCGCTGGAACAGCGTCTTGTTGGAGATGATATCGCGCAGCAGGAAGCGCATGCCGCCCTTGGTGGTGCCATACGCGTTGCCGGGCACCATGAACAGACCGCCCTTCTTGCGGTCCAGGCCCCAGTCCTTGCCCGAGCCCACGTGGTCAATCAGCGAGCGGTAGTTGCCCGGCATGACGACGCCAACGGTCTTAATGCCGGCATTCATCATGTTGGACAGCGGGAAGTCGATCAGGCGGTAGCGGCCCAAAAACGGAACGGACGCGATAGGGCGGTCCTTGAGCAGCACGCTGCCGTAGGTCGAAGAGTAGTTAGCGGTGATATAACCGATGGCCTTGCGATTGATCATCGGATCATTCCCCCTTTCCGATAACGACGTCATTTCCAACGACGGCCGTATCCTTGGTGGTATCGACAGAGCCGAGCTTCACGCCCTCTTCGACCGTGGAGTTCTCGCCCAAAATAGCGCGGCAGATGTGCGCGCCGCTCTTAACGTGCGCACCCGGCAGCAGCACGGAGTCCTCGACCACGGCGCGCTCCTCGATGATGACATCGGTCGAAATGATCGAGTGACGAGCGGTGCCGTAGATCTTGCAGCCGTTGGAGACCAGGCAGTCGTCCAGGCGGCCGTCCGGGCCAATGTAGTGCGGCGGACGCGTGGTGATGTTGGACATGATGGGGAAGTGCTTGTCGAACAGATCGAACTCGGGGTTGTTGCCCAGCAGGTCCATCGAGGTCTCGTGGAAGCTGGCGATGGTGCCGACGTCCTTCCAAAAGCCGTGGAACTCGTAGCTGTACAGGCGCTTGCCCTCGTCGAGCAGCTTGGGGATGATGTCCTTGCCAAAGTCGTGGCTCGAGCGCTGGTCCAGAGCGTCTTCCTCGAGCGCCTCGATCAGCACGTCTGCCGAGAAGATGTAGATGCCCATGGACGCGAGATTCGAATCGGGCTTATCGGGCTTCTCGGTGAACTTGGTGATGCGGCCGTCCTCGGGGTCGGTGGTCAGGATGCCAAAGCGGCTGGCCTCCTCCCACGGCACGGGCATAACGCTCACCGTGAGGTCGGCGTTGTTCTCAATGTGTGTCTTGAGCATCTTGCGGTAGTCCATGCGATACAGGTGATCGCCCGAAAGAATCAGGACGTACTTGGGGTCGTTGGCCTTGATGTAGTCCAGGTTCTGCGTAATGGCGTCGGCCGTGCCCGCATACCATGCGCCGCCGGTCTGCGTCTCGTACGGCGGCAGGATCGAAACGCCGCCGTCGCGGCTGTCTAGATCCCAAGCCTCGCCAGAGCCCACGTAGGCATGCAGCAGGTAGGGGCGATACTGCGTCAGAACGCCCACCGTGTCGATACCCGAGTTGGAGCAGTTGGAGAGCGAAAAGTCGATAATGCGGAACTTGCCACCAAAGCTAACCGCCGGCTTAGCGATCTTTTGGGTGAGTGCCCCCAATCGGCTGCCCTGTCCTCCTGCGAGGAGCATCGCGATGCATTCTTTCTTACTCATCGATTTCTCCTTCTGTCATCGATGTTCCTAAACCCATTAGCGACGGGCGCGGCGCAACGTCACGCCCGTCGAGTAATGCCGTGCTGGCATAGGGGAGCTCGCGCGCCTTTACGCGTGCCAGATCTCGTCGCGGTACTCGCGAATGGTGCGGTCGCTCGAGAACCAGCCGCTAGAGGCGG